>MFCX01000025.1 GCA_001777055.1 Candidatus Daviesbacteria bacterium RIFCSPHIGHO2_02_FULL_39_12
TATAAGAAAGTTGATATAAAAACCTTAATCCTTCAAAGGAGTTTAACCACCCATAACTATAGTTTTGAAACCAGTTCCATTTATAGGTTCTGAATGTATTGAGCAGAGCCAACTAGGCACAAAATTGAACAAATATCCCGATGTTGGAAGCTATTCAACCCCTGGGGCTGGAAGTTTCAGGCGTTCTATAATTTGTTATTAGGGATTGAGTAAGACAATAGAGAAGTTAAGGATGGTGGCAAAGCTGACCCACAGAAGATATGGTATTAAAAGATATGCGGCAACTTTTGATAATTTATGGAATTTAATAATGGTAATTAAAATAAGAGTCCAAAGGATCAGGATGTCCATTAGTCCCAGTATTGGAGAATGAAGCCCAAAAAACAGTATTGACCAGAGAAAATTAAATACCAATTGGGCTATAAAAAAACTTAGAGCTTTTTTAACTGCCTTTTTCTCTAAACCTTTTATCCAAACAAGATAAGCTGCCACTCCCATTAAAAAATAAAGAATTGTCCAGGCAGGACCAAAGATCCAGTTAGGAGGAGAAAAGGAAGGTTTTGTAAGCGTCTGATACTAGGTTGGTATGGCAGAAAGAGTAAAAGGGGTGGCAGCGATTCCTACCAGTTCACATCCAATGACAGCTATTAAGAATTTTGAAAGTTTCTTCACTACCATTTAGTATATTCATAAAATAACTTTATGTTCAAGAGGCGAAGTTGCAAAATCCCGTATCATCGTTAATTTTGAGGATACAAGATTTGTTGCATGTATTTAAAACTGTAATCTAGCGGTTGGTAAGGCTTTGTCCAGTCATAAGAAAAGCTTGCTTGCTGTTTCGCAAAACGTAGGTTCTGAATGTATAAAGCAGAGTCAGCATCATCCTTGGGTTTGAAGCTATCTAACCCCAGGGGTTGGAGGTTGATGATGGATTATTTTTTAAATAATCCGTAAGCTTTTATAAATTGGAATAGCATGTAAACTGAATGGGGTTGACATATACCCCCAGGGGGTATAATATTACTTTATATGAAAAAGAATAAAGATGTCAATAGTGAAGCCCGAAAGCGAATCAATATCATAAAAGGCCAGCTTGACGGCTTGCTTAAAATGATTGATGAGGATAAATATTGCATAGATTTGCTAAATCAAAGTTTGGCTGTTCAAAATTCCATTAAAAGTCTGGATGCGGTTTTGCTTGAAAAACATTTAAAAACACATGTAGTCGACCAGTTTCAACATCAGAAAGATAAGGCCATCGCAGAACTGCTTAGATTATTTAAAAGAATACATCAGTAAATTTATGAAAATGTACACCTGTCCCATGGATCCGGATGTAATACAAGATACGCCCGGTAATTGCCCGAAATGCGGGATGAAACTTGTGCCTATGCATAACGGGCATGAAGGGCATGAAGATCATGCCTCGATGGAAAAAGATTTTAAAAAGAGATTTTTTATAACACTTCCGTTTGTCTTCTTATCGTTGCTTCTTTCACCTATGATCCAAATGTGGCTTGGGTTCGAAATTGCTGTTCCGGGGCAGGAATTAGCGCTGTTTGCCATTGGCACTTTTATCTTTTTCTATGGCGGATTGCCTTTCTTCATCAGCGCTAAGGGAGAATTATCAGCAAAGAACGCGGGTATGATGACCCTGGTCGCCTTGGCTATCACAGCCGGCTATACTTTTTCTGTTGCCGCCACATTTTTGTTCCCGGGGGAATCACTTTACTGGGAAATATCCACTCTTATTTCAGTATTCCTGTTGGGTCATTACCTGGAAATGCGGGCTGTCAGAGGAGCAACAGGAGCCTTGGTAGAACTGGTTAAGCTTATTCCCCCATCTGCCCGCAAGATAATAGGTAAAGACACCTCGATTGATGTTAAAACAGAAGAACTTGTAGTCGGTGATTTAATTTTGGTAAAGCCGGGAGAAAAAATTCCGATTGACGGGATTGTGATTGACGGGGAAAGTTCTGCCAACGAATCAATGGTCACAGGTGAATCAAGACCGATAGGCAAAAAAATTGGCGATAAAGTAATCGGAGGCGCCATTAATCAAGACGGATCATTAATGATTAAGGTTTCCGAAGTAGGAGCAGATACAGCCATCTCCCAAATTATGAAGCTGATACGGGAAGCACAGGCTTCAAAACCCAATGTCCAGCACTTGGCGGATAAGGCTGCGAACGTTTTGACTTTTGTGGCTATTATCGCCGGAGTCGGGGCTTTCATCTTTTGGTTTTTCATTGAGCCCCGCGGGGCTGTTTTTGCAGCCACTTTGGCAGTATCGGCAATTGTGGTGGCTTGTCCCCATGCTTTAGGCCTGGCTATACCCACGGTTACAACTATCACCTCTACTCTCGGCGCCAAAAACGGAATTTTAATAAAAGATATGAAGGGTTTGGAGATTGCCAGAAAAATAAGCTATGTGGTGTTTGATAAAACAGGAACTCTGACAAAAGGAGAGTTTGGGGTTGTTGATGTCATTGTTATTGCGAAAGAGATTGCCACTTCGGCTGAGCCGGATCGCAATGACATTATTAGGTTGGCTGCAGCGGTGGAAGTTCAATCACAGCACTCTATTGCCCAAGGAATTGTTAATGATGCCAAAAATAAGAAACTGGAAATTCCCAATGTAAAAGAATTTAAATCTTTCCCGGGCAAAGGAGCGGTGGGAAAAGCTGATGATAAAAAAGTTGCTGTCGGCAACAAAACCTTGATGAAAGAATTAAGATTTAAGATTGATGATTTAAGATTTATGAATGAAAAAATAAAAGGTAACACTCCTGTTTATGTGGCTATAGACAATAAATTAGCCGGAATAATACTCCTTGCAGATATTATCAGGGAAGAGTCAAAAGAGGCCGTCAAAAGGCTTCATGATATGGGCATAAAAACAGCCATGCTGACAGGAGATACCCGGGATGTGGCTGATGAGGTAGGCAAACAACTTAATATGGATACTGTTTTTGCCCAGGTATTGCCGGAGGATAAGGTGAATAAAATTAAGGAGTTGCAAAACAAAGGGAATGTGGTGGCAATGGTTGGAGACGGTGTCAATGATGCCCCAAGCCTGACCCAATCACATGTCGGTATTGCCATAGGCGCAGGCACTGATGTGGCAGTTGAATCGGCAAGCATTGTGCTGATGAGAAATGATCCGATGGATGTAGTTAAAGCAATTTCCCTAAGCCGAAAAACTAATGCTAAGATGGTGCAAAACTTAATTTGGGCAACAGGTTATAATGTTTTTGCCATTCCCGCAGCAGCAGGATTATTCTACCTTTCATTAGGAATTGTGCTTAGGCCGGAGTGGGCTGCATTACTTATGAGCGCATCATCAATTATAGTTGTTTTTAATGCTTTGCTGCTTAGGAGAACGAAGCTGGACTAACAGTAAGGTTAATTCATCCTCGGATGGTGGCAGGCTGAACGAATGTGAAGCCATGACTCCTCCGAGGTGGAACGTGTGAAAGGCGGTGATAAATATATGCTAGATTTTTTATTCAATAATGTTACAGATCCTGTTTGTAAAATGGGCGTAAACAAAAATCAATCGAAGTTTTCTGCAGAGCACAATGGGAAAGTATACTATTTTTGTTCTGAAAACTGCCTGAAAACTTTTAACGCAGAACCGGGGAAATATGTTGCGCAGCCGGAAAATACTGCTTCCAAAACCTGCTGCCATTAAAATACCAATCCTTAGAAGATAATATTTTCAACTGATATTGATAGTTAACTTCGATGAACTTTCTGTTAATTTTTGAGATATAATTGATATCAGTTAGCCTATACATGACTATTACAGACCAACAAGAAAAAGATTTAATAACAGCAGCGCTGGAAGGCATGAGGAATGCTTTTACCGGAACAAATAAGCCGGAAGACATGAGGTTTGGTGCAGCAATTTTAACAAAGAAGGGTAATATTTATTCTTCCGGTCAATTATAAAATTAAATCACGAAAAAGTTGTTGAAATAAGACCCACCTACTCTTTTATTTTTGATTAGATATGAAACAGAATGGAATTATACAAGAACCAAATAATATACTTCACGAAGTAAGCGAGAAGGTAACTAACTTCGCAGAAGCTCGAAAAATTGCTCAAGAATTGATTGAGGTTACCAAAAGCAATTCTAACTTAAATCCTTTTTCTTCTCTTCAAACTCTTTCTTGTCAATTTCTCCCTGAGCGTAACGCTCTTTAAGAATTTCTAAGGGTGTTTTATCGTCTTTTGTAGTTTTTCCTGAATTGCCTAAGTAGCGCACTAAAGCAACGATACCCAAAATAATAAGAATCCAAAAGATAATCATAAAAATCCACCCGAAACCAAAACCGCCCCAACTTCCATAACCCATCATCGGATTTCCACCTCCTCCCTGTCTGTCGAACCCATCATCGGCATAAAACCCACACCATTGGTTAAAAAACCAGCTTGCTAACCCAATCGGGAATCTTAACCTTTTTAATCTTGTCGTACTCAGGGGTGTAGGGTTTAATATCCAGAATAGGCGTACCATTAACAATATCCAAACCCTCAACCGTTAAAATATTACTTTTTCTTTTAACTAACTTTACAGTTGATATGGCAATTCTATTGGGCCTTTGAGGACAACGGCAGGCAAAAATTCCGATAAATGGAACATCATTCTTGCCCTGCGGATGATGTTTAAGATGACACTCCTTTTCCTTATCCATCCAATAGACAACTATTATATGGGAATAATCCTCAATCCCATCTAAGCCTTTGGCATATTTTTTATTAATCACAATCTTTGTAGTAACATCTTTCCAGCCTGGAAGCATTGGTTTAATAACGCTATTTTTAGCTTTTCCCAAAGGTTTGATTCTAATAGTGTCGTCTTTGTCTTGACTATCGAGAAATTCGCATAAAATTGTTTTCATAGCATATCTTTGAGTAACTATCATTTTAGCACAAACGAGGCTAAAATTTTACACACAACAGCTTAATTTAGTTATATCAGTGGTAAACGATAATGCGACGATTTTTATGCTTTCTGAAAGGGTTGGAAAGACAGGTAAACTGTCTATCACATCGTCAACCGTCATGTTTCCTTTTAGGATGTAAATTCCTTGGTTGATGATATCTGCTACATCTGGCGCTACCATATGGATACCTAAAATTTTTCTATTTTCGCTGTTTATGACCATCTTGATAGCTCCTCTGGTGTCTTTGATTGTTCCTGCTTTTGGAACTTTAGAAAAGTCAACTGTGTTGCAATTACATTTTCCACCGCTTTCAAGAACTTCCGCATCAATCATCCCTATCCCCGCCACAGCGGGGTAAGTAAAAACAGCATATGGAACTTGCCAGTAGTTGATACTGTCGCGGCTTCCAGTTAAGGCATTTTTAGCGGCTAAAGTTCCTTCTCTACCTGCTATTGTCTCAAGCCTTAGTTTTTGATTGGTTGCATCTCCAACTGCAAAAATATGGTCTTGCGAGGTTTTCTGATATTCATTAACTTTGATAGCTTGTCTATCGTCAATCTCTACTCCCGCTACCTGTAAGTTTAAGTCTTTGGTATTGGCAGTTTTACCTGCCGCTAACAAAATTTCCTCTGCTCTAAATTCCTGCTCTATTCCCTTTATTTTTGTTTTTACTACTTTTTTCGAGCCTTCTTTGCGAACCGATAGTGTTTCAGCTTCTATATAAAGTTCAATTCCTTCATCGGATAAGTATCTTTGCAAGGCCGAGGCAATTTCTGGTTCAACTCTTGGTAAAATAGTGTTACCTCGTTGCAAAACAGTAACCTTAGTATCGAAGTGGTGGAACATTTGGGCAAACTCAAGCCCTAATGGTCCGGCTCCAATAATCACTAAAGATTTAGGTTGTCCCTTGTTTGCAAGAGCTTCGATATGAGTTAAATAACCTACTTCTTTTATTCCTTCTATAGCTGGAACTTTGGTAGTTGAACCTGTGGCAATAATAAACTTCTTGCCTTGGTATTTCTGACTATTTACTTCAATCTCCGTAGGTGAGGTAAACTTTGCTCCGCTTTCAATAAAGGTAACATTCGAGAGGTTTTTCAAGACATCCTCATATTTTTCCTTTCTCATTGCTGACACCACACCTAATTCCTCTTGAATAGTTTTGCCAAAATCAAATTCATCAACCCTTAGTTTGATGCCATTGAAATTATGATATTGGCTGTAATACAGCACCTCGCCAGCCTTAAGTAAGTTCTTAGAAGGAATACAACCGACATTGACGCAAGTTCCACCTAAAGGCAAGCCATGGTTAACCATTAAAGTTTTGGCTTTAAGTTCATTGGCTTTAATGACAGCAGCAAATGCCCCTGCCCCACCGCCAATGATGATTAAATCAAAATTATTATCGCGCATACTTTAACCGCAATTTGGGCACATAACCCGTTACCTCCTCAAATCATAAACTATACAATAAAATCTTTTAAGGTTTTTATGAAATCGTTTTTACTTAAAGAATAATAGGCTGATTAAACATCCCTCTATTTTGCGGATTTAGCTGGATACTTTGGGTAGTAACGCTCCCATCGGAATTATCGGCACCAAACACCGCCACCTGCGAACCCTCTTTTAAGTCGTCTTTTGAACCCTCACTGGCTTTATTAATAGATGTGCTGTCGGAAAATAGAACTATCTTACTTCCCCCCCCATCTTGCAGTTTAACAGTAATACTTTTATCGTCGCGGTTTATAATCTCACCTGTAACCGGCCTAAAACCTATTCTTCTTGCTTGATTATTTTGGCCGCCCTGACCATTAAATTGCCTGAAAATCTGCCCCGCTTCGCCGCGAGGCGAGCCTCTTTGACTTTGTTGGTACTTCGTGACGGCATAAAATCCGCCTCCGGCAAAAGCGATAAGAAGAATAGCTGTTATGAGAATAATTTTGGTATTCTTCATTGACTGTCACCCCCCTTCACATACTTATCGAAAAAGGCTATTTGTCAAGTACCCTTTTCTTTAGACAGTTTGTCTCTACTCTCCCTAAACG
>MFCX01000026.1:0-19312 GCA_001777055.1 Candidatus Daviesbacteria bacterium RIFCSPHIGHO2_02_FULL_39_12
CTCTGCTTGATTTAGCGGGTATCATTCCAAAAGGCAGCGGGCTGCCTGCCGGTTTATCCAAAAAACATAATGAGTATACCTGGGATTAACCAACCGCTTATTGTTGTAGGCGATACTGATGGGCTCATCGCTATTTTACATGAAGAAGACGCCAATCACAAAAAGGCGGTAGAAACAGTTGTAAGGCTCTTACAACATGATGCACAAAACTAAAACGTAAATTGAATAAACCCGAGCTTGCTGCTAAAACCATAGAACGGATAACTGACGGTAAATTATCAATTGAGAATGTAGATATAGATATGTTAAAAGAAGCTCTTAAGCTTTTTGACCCACGGAGCAGCAAGAAAAACACATTGTTTGATGCCCTGGTGGTTGCGACTGCGAAAAAGCTTGGCACAACGGTGATTTTCTCAACAGATGACTGGTATTCTAAACTCGGTTTTACTCTGGCAGTAGATCTCTTCAAGGATGACAGGGATTTTGCTTAAATAGCTTTAGCGCCTTTTTTGTGTTTTCGGCATTTCTTCTATTATCTCTGACAAATTTTTTTAGAGATTGGAAATAACCAGCGCTTAATTTTATGTGCGTTTCATGCATTTTTTATCAAACCATCTCGTCTATTTCCTTGAGGTGTCCTTCCATATCTTCTTTTGTATCTATACTTTTTGGTTTTTCCAGCCTTATACTCTTTTAACGCTTTCCTAAGCACTGTTTCCAACTGGAGTTTTTCTAAAATATCTAAGCCGATTACTGCTCCAACAGGTTTATTATTGGCCATAACAACAATAGGCTCTTTCGACTTATTAGCCTTCTCTAAAACTCTTTTATATTCCCTTTGAATCTGCCTGGTAGATACAAGGGTTTAGAGGTAGATAGCATCTACACCCTTCAGCCACAAAAAAACAGCAAAACCTGTATCTGGTTTGTTTGTTTCTAAATTGAGGTATAATATGCGGCAATGGAATTTTCAGCTCAAAGTATCAGAAACCATGTTGATTCTTCCTCGTTTGAGCGGGGCAGAAATTATTTTACCTCCGGCAATGTTATTGCTGTTGCCATAGACGGGGATAATATCTTTGGGCGGGTGCTCGGTTCCCAAAAAACGCCGTATGAAACTGAATTTACCTTGAAGGATGGCGTAATTTCAGATTCTGATTGCAGTTGTCCTGTTGGGTATGCATGTAAGCATGTGGCAGCTTTAGGGTTTGCCTCCCTTTTGGAATTTGCCAAAAATCCGCTGTCTTTGAAATCAGAGACAAAAATTCCGGAGAGTAAAAATATTGATGCTCTGCGCAAAATTTTACAAAGCGTCCCGGCAGTAAGAAAAGAACCACCACCAAACTGGCAACAGACTGTGTCTCAGATCTTGTCTTTTCAGAAGGCTGGGACCGAAAGATATTTTCAGTTACAGCTGCTTTTAAAGCTGGAGCAGCAATATCCGTTATTTGCCAGGATCGGTAATTTTCGTTTAGTTTTGCGCCCGCGCCTTTTTGACCCTAAAACAAAAAAATTTTCAGTTACCGGAATTAAATGGTCAGATGCAGATTACCATTCCGGCATCTACTGGGAAGGCACATACGGCAATCTGCCTCAAAACCAGCTGGTATTTCTAAAACTTATTGCTACCGGTTTGGATAGCAGATACCCCGGCGGATGGGAGGAGATAGACGAAGAAAAAGCTGGTTATTTTTGGCATATTCTTTCTCAGCATGAATCTTACGGCGTTACCTTATTAGGTGGGAATAAGGGGCAAATACCGGTAAAAATAAGCCTGGAGCCGATTGAGACAAAACTGGAGATTTCCGAAAAAGACGGCAATCTGGTGATTGCGAAAAAGATTTTTTGTCAGGGTAAGGATGTGACGAGTGTGCAAATCGCTTTTATCGGTGAGATACCGGCATTTGCAGCAGAATTAGGTATTAACCAATACACTTTGTATCCGGTTGCCTCCGGCACCCTGCCTGATAAAATACTGGATACGCCGTTGACTGTTCCGCAAAAAGACATTCCTAAATTACAAAAAGATTTTCTTAATAATTTGGCCGGTAAGTTTGCTGTTGTTTCCCGCACAAAAGCTTTAGCGCTGCCTAAGCTGATTTATCCGAAACCGCATGTTTTAATTGTTCCAACCAGGGGTAGGGCAGTAGAAATAAGCTTGGGGTTTATGCATCAGGACGTCACATTTCCACTTTACGATACGCCGGATACAGCTATTATCAACAGTGAACCTGTTCTTTTAGACAAACAGGTAATAGAAAGCGGGCGCAGGCAAGTAGAACTGGCGTTTGGTAAATATGGGGAATTCGAGCCTGATGAGTTGGGAATACCGGATATAGCTTGTCTTTCCGGGATCAGGGCTGCCCGTTTTATAGCTGAAACATTACCTATGATTCAATCAGATATTTCGGATCTTGTTGTGGATATTTCACCAGACCTTCCCAAGTTTACTTATGAGCAAAGTTCTCCTGAGGTTTTTTTCCAGATTGATGAGAGTGAGGATGTTGGTGATTGGTTTAATTTGAATATTACGGTTACGGTAGGTAAAGAAGAAGTTCCGTTTCACTCTCTTTTTCAAGCCCTGGTGCAGGGCGAGAAATATTTACTTTTGCAAAGCGGAAAATATTTTTCTCTGGAAAGAAAAGAATTTGACAATTTGCGAAACCTGCTTGCCGAGGCAAAGTCTATTCAGGAAAAAGATTCTCAAGCGATCCGTTTAAGTCGTTTCCAGGCACAGCTTTGGGATGAGCTTACCAAAACAGGCATTGTGACTGCCCAAGCCAAAAAATGGCAGGAAACCATGGAGGGTCTACTTTCAGTAAAAGGAGTTGTTATTCAAAAACCGCCGCCAAAATTTCAGGCCGACCTGCGCCCTTACCAGATAGAAGGATACTCCTGGATTGCATTTCTTCGCAAATATCAATTAGGAGGCATACTGGCAGATGATATGGGGCTCGGTAAAACTATCCAGACAATTGCTCTCATTGTTAAAACAAGATTTGAAAATAGCAATAAAAAACCGTTTTTGATTGTTGCCCCGACCAGTGTGGTGGAAAATTGGGATATGGAATTGAATCGTTTTGCTCCTTTTTTGAAAACAATTATTATGCGCTCAGGAGACCGTTCAAAACAGTTTGCTAAAATCGGGAAAGCCGATGTTGTTGTTATATCTTATGCGTTGCTGACACGGGATTTTGAGCAGATTAAAGGTATTGTTTTTGACACTCTAATTCTGGATGAAGCGCAAATGGTTAAAAATTACCAGTCAAAAGCATATAGTTTAGTCAGAAAGCTTAAGGCAGATTGTAAGCTAGCTTTAACCGGCACGCCGCTGGAGAATAATTTAATGGAGCTTTGGTCGATATTTTCCATTGTGGCCCCGGGTCTTTTGCCTCCTCCTGATAAGTTTCGGGAAAACTACAAAACGCCGATTGAAAAATATCAAAACAGGGAGGTCTTGGACAAACTCAAAAAACGCATCCGGCCTTTTCTGCTGCGGCGTCAAAAATCAGTGGTAGAGACTCAGCTTCCTGCTAAAAACGAACAAATACTCCGCCTTACCTTAAACGATGACCACCGTTACTTGTATGATTTGCAGTTGCAGCATGAGCGCAAAAGGGTATTGGGTATGCTGCAGAATGGAGGATTAAAGGATCACCGTTTTGAAATACTCCGTTCGCTGACAAAACTTCGCCAAGCTTGTTTACATCCCCGATTACTTGATGAAAAACATACAAATGTTTCTGCCACAAAGATAGATTTTCTTAAAGAGCAGCTGGAAGAAGTTATTGCAGGAGGCCACAAGGTGCTTATTTTCAGCCAGTTCACCTCTTTTCTTACCCATGTTAGAGAAATGCTTGAGGATGCAGGCTACAAGTACTTGTATTTGGCAGGAGAGACAAAAAACCGCGGTAAACTCATAGAGCAATTTCACAAAGACTCTTCTGTCCAGATTTTTTTAATCAGCCTTAAGGCTGGTGGCTTTGGTTTGAACTTGACTGCTGCTGATTATTGTATCCTGCTTGATCCCTGGTGGAATCCGGCAGTGGAAGAGCAGGCAATTGATAGGACTCACCGAATCGGCCAAACCAAACCCGTGTTTGTCTATAAATTTATCGCCAAAGATACTATTGAAGAAAAAGTGCTTTTGCTGCAGGAGAAAAAACGCAAACTTTTTCAGAATGTTTTAGACGAAGAAGCGCTTTTTTCTACGATGATTTCTGAGGAAGATATTAAAAACATATTTTCATTGTAATTAAAAACTTAATTTCAAATTTTCTTCCTACCTGCCTTTTTAGTATCAAAATAATCACAAGTTTCGCAGTTATTCTTCGAGTAAGGGCGATAGTCCGCATCGGAGAGACTCTCGACTTCGCTGACGCTACGCTCGAACAATAACGTGTGCGTAAGATGAGTAAATAATTAAACCTTGTCATTCCCGCGAAAGCGGGAATCTATCTCAATCATATGCTGATATCTTAAATTTCATTCTAGGATAGGAACTCTATTCTTTTTGAAATCTCGATCAAAGGTAAAAGCTTTATCAAAAAGACCTTTTTCATATAAAGCAAAAGTGGTGCAGTCCACAAAACTAATATTTTTGGAAGTTTGTTTTTTAAAAATCTCCCAGGCCAAATCTTCAACTTCCTCTGTTAACTTTACTACAGAAAATTTTTTTTTAATATATTCACCGGCTAATATGGAATTCTCTTTATCAACTCTTTGAGAAATAATAGTAACAGTCTCTGCAAAAACAAAATTAGAGACCAGTATCGGGTTTCTAAAGAACTTGGCTGCTAATTTTTTAGCTCTGAGGTGATTGCTATCCCTTGGATCATAAAAGGAGATAAAAGCTGAAGCATCAGCAAATATATTCATTTTTTTCTTCTACCAAACTTGGGGCTTCCTTCTCCATATAAATAATAATCTATCCTGCTGGACAAATCGTGAGGCCTCTTAATTTTGGCTTTTTTACCCAATTCTACAAGTCCCAATAAAGCTTCCATAGTAGAGGTAGGTTCTTTGCTAATCTGTTTAGTTAAAAGTTTTCTGGCAGCCGCAGAGATAGAAGTTTTTTCCCTTCTGGCATAACTTACCAGCTGGTAATAAGTTTTTTCATCCAAATTAAGTTGGGTTCTTTTCATACATCTTACATCTTACATCTTTTATGCTTACACTGTCAATACCGGATTTCGTAACTGCTCACTGGGGATAATTAAACGGTAAGCATCTGGTTGTACGCGACAAAGAAATTATCAGGTTTACTCCACCAGGCTGATAGTAATGTTGATGCCAGGATAGACATGGTGTCAGCCCCTTTTTGGGTTTTAGAGCCATAGGAGGATTTTCTTTTTAAGACGATGTGCCTTAAGCCTCTTTCTGCTTTGTTGTTATCTGCCGGAATACCGGGTTGCAGGAGACAGGTAAAATATTTCTCGGCATTCTCCCTCAGGCTTTGTTTGATTACTTTGAGTTTATGCGGGTCACTGGCTGTTACTATGGCTATTTCTTTTAAACGCTTGATGTAACCATTTCTTTCTTGTAACCATCGGTCTTTTTGATATTCAGTTTCCAGGGTTCTTTCCAGATCTTCATACAGACTACTAAAGGCAGCATAGCTTTTATGGCAGGTTACTCTGCTTTGTTCCGACAAAGTTTTTGACTCACTAAGGTTTTTGAGTTTCCTCTGTGGATGGGCCATACATAACTGGTGTCTGACAAATAGACTGTCATAGGCTGCATAATCATCACTAATCCCGACCTGGTTATCAACTTCTCCCTGTAACTCTTCCGCATTACCTTTTCCCCTGCTTTTGCCCATTAAGAAGACTGAATCTTCCCCCTCCGTTGGTCTGGTAATCCAGGCATAATTTCCCAATCCTTCCTTCTGAACTTTCCAACCGGTCTCATCATAATGTCTGCCGGGCGCACCTCTGATTTTGGCAGCCAGTTTTCTTTTTTTACAGGTTGGACAATAGCCACTGCTGATAATATGTTTCTCAACCTGTTTTAACAGTTTTGATAATTCTGTTAAACTGGCGATATCTTCCTGGTAACGGATGATCTGTTTATAGAATATTAACTGTATCAGCTTGTCGGAGATAATTGCAAATTACATGCTATGTCCAGTGAGCAGTTACTCAATTGATTGTTGCATAACTAATCTCTTTTTGATAAGATACGCCCACAATAGAGCAACGTCTTGGCACCGAGGTTGTCTCAGAAAGGAAATTTTAGATGCCGCTTGATCCAAAAATCAAACAGAAGATAATTAAAGAGTTTGCCACCAAGTTCGGTGACACAGGTTCCCCTGAAGTTCAGGTTGCTTTACTGACAGAGCAGATTAAAAACTTAACTTCTCATTTAAAAGAGCATACTCATGATATTCATTCACGGAGAGGTTTACTGTCCATGGTTAATAAAAGAAGAAGACTGCTTCAGTATCTGGTTAAGAAAGATGGAGAACGCTACAAGGTGGTAATAGATAAACTAGGTTTGTCTAAGTAATAGTTTTGTGGTATACTTATAAAAATAGTTAGGGTTTGGGGATTGCAAAGAGTTAGGTAGCGTAAGCTAATTACCTCTTATCCAGTTTCCAAATCCGCGGTTTTAAGAGTCTAGAATCAAGAATCTAGAGTCAAGTGAAAAACAAATTTTCTTGACTCTAGCGACTAGCCACTATTATGAATAAAGTTATTACTAAAGAAATTGATCTTAATGGTCGTAAATTACGTTTAGAAACAGGCAGGCTGGCTCTGCAATCAGATGCTGCAGTCCTCGTGTCATGGGGAGAAACAGTGATTTTGGCAACAGTAGCCACCCAGCCTCTTACTGAAGATATAGGTTATTTTCCTCTTTCAGTGGAATACGTAGAAAAACATTATGCCGGAGGAAGAATTTCCTCTTCTAGATTTATCAAAAGAGAAACCAGACCTACAGATGAAGCAGTTTTGACAGGTAGATTAATCGATCGCTCCATCCGTCCTCTTTTCCCTAAAGAATTCAAGATGCACGAAGTTCAGGTAATTCTAACAGTCTTATCAGTAGATCAAGCCAATGACCCGGATATCGTTGGTTTAATTGGTGCATCCGCAGCCTTATCTATTTCTTCAGTGCCTTGGAATGGACCAATTGCCGGAGTCAGGGTAGGAAAAAAGATGGGTAGTTTGGTAGTTAATCCCACGATGGATGAGACGGAGCATTTAGATATGGATTTGTTAGTAGCTGCCGGTAAAGAAAAAGTGGTGATGATAGAAACCGGCGCAAAGCAAGTTAACGAGGATTTAGTGTTTGAAGGTATTAAAGAAGCGCACGTTCAAGCTCAGCCCATTCTCGTCTTGATTGAGGAATTTGCAAAAGAGGCAGGCAGACAAAAGCAAGCTTATTCTAATTTGGCTGAAGAAGTGGAAGAGGCTCTTTTGAAAGAGGTATCTGCTATTACCAAAGACAGGATTGAAAAAGCCCTGTTTGATAATGAGCATCCCTGGCATGAAGCTACAGGCGATTTGATTAAAAAAGAATTGGCTGTTCAGTATGCTGAGACTTTAACCCCGCAAATCGTTTCCGGCATTTTTGACAAAATGGCCAAAGAAATTTTACATGAAACCGTATTGAAGAAGGGTAAGCGGGTTGATGGCCGGGCAATGGATGAAATCAGGCCGGTTAATATTGAGGTGGGAATTTTACCGAGAACTCACGGTAGCGCCCTGTTTCAACGGGGCGACACTCAGGTCTTATCGGTGGTTACCTTAGGTGCTCCGTCTTTGCAACAAACTTTGGATGGGATGGAAGGTGAAAGACAAAAAAGATTTATGCATCATTACAACATGAGTATTAATCCGTTTTCTGTCGGAGAAGTGAAAAGGCTTGGTGCCCCTAATAGAAGAGACATTGGGCATGGAGCTTTGGCAGAAAAATCTGTAGCGGCAGTTATACCTTTGGAAGACCAGTTCCCTTATGCTATCAGGGTAGTATCAGAAGTTTTAGCTGCTAATGCTTCTACTTCCATGGCCTCTGTTTGCGCTACCACCTTGGCCTTGCTTAATGCAGGTGTACCTTTAGTTGAACCGGTAGCTGGAATTGCCTTAGGACTTTTTTCTGATCCTTCGACAAGCTCAGGACAAGGGAAAGTACAGGTGGTTACAGACATGAGGGCAGTGGAAGATTTTTACGGTGAGATGGATTTTAAAGTGTCAGGCACCAAAAATGGCATTACTGCTATTCAAATGGATACTAAGCTTGACGGTTTAACTTTTGATATTATCAAAACAGCTTTAGAAATGGGTAAAAAAGCCAGACTGGAGATTTTGGATAAGATAAATGAAGCAATCCCCGCTGTCGGGCCGCTTTCTCCGCACGCTCCCAGGGTAGAAATATTGCATATTAAACCGGAAGAAATAGGATTACTTATTGGCACCGGCGGAAAAACAATCAATTCCATTATTTCCAAAACCGGCGCTCAGATTGATATAGAAGATGACGGCACAGTTATGGTGTCCGGCACTAATTCTGAGGGTGTAGATGCAGCTATTGCTTCGGTTCAAGGAATGTTTAAGTCGTTTAATGTAGGAGATGAGTTAACAGGTAAAGTCGTCAGGCTGGCTCCCTTTGGAGCATTCGTGGAAATAGCTCCCGGCAAAGACGGTTTGGTGCATATTTCCCAGATGGCTCCTACCCATGTTGACAGACCGGAAGATATAGTCTCAGAAGGACAGGAAGTTAAAGTAAGAGTAACCGATGTATCGCCTGATGGGAAAATTGGTTTGTCAATGCTTTTCGGAGCAGATGTTAAACCTGAAACAGAAGGCTCGCCTCGCCCGCGCTTTAGCGAAGCGGGAAGGCCTGCTGCCGGTGGTTTTAGAAGGGGTGTATTTAGCCGGGAAGATAGAGGCGAATCGGGTTCGCCTCGCCCGCGCTTTGGTGAAGCAGGAAGGCGGCCGTTTGAAGACAGATCGCGCGGTGGTGGATTTGGTGACCGACCTAGATTTGAAAGAAGAGGCGGGTTTGGCTCGCCTCGCTTCGCGGGCGGAGCGGGTTCAAGAGGTGGTCCAGGCCGCTCCGGAGGTTTTGGTTCAAGAGGCGGAAGAGATCGGGGAGGACGCGGCGGGTTTGGAAGATAGGGTATAATGAACTACAAACCAATATGGATCCTGCCAAAACTGGAGTTGAAGAGTTAAAAATAAAAGTTTCCCAAGTTAAGTTACCTGCTGAAGTTTCAGAGAAACTCAATAATTTACTAAGTTTTTCAATGTCCGGTACAGAGTTTAGCAGTTTGGCAGCTTATGTTGATTTTATTACCTGTCTACCCTTTGGGAAAAATTCTCAAGATATTTTGGATATTAACAGGGCCAAGCAAATTTTAGATAAAAACCACTACGGGCTTGCGGTAGTAAAAAATAGAATTCTAGAATACCTGTCAATTTTGATCTTGCATAAACAAAAAGCAAACTTGGATAACTTCCATGCTCCAATTTTAGCCTTTATTGGTTTAGTCGGCACCGGTAAAACATCTTTGTCTTATTCTATCGCAGAATCCTTAGGCAGACCAATTATCAGAATTCCTTTTGGTGGCTTAGGAGATCCGGACAGTTTACGCGGTCAATCACGTCTGAAGCCGGATGCTGAACCAGGTCAAATACTCAAAGCCATCAAAACAGCCAAAGTCTCTAATCCTGTTATACTTTTGGATGAAATAGACAGGGTAGATCAGGAATATAGGGTGGATATAATGGGAGTGTTAGTAGAACTTTTAGATCCCGCTCAAAATCAATCCTTTGTTGATCATTATTTGGATTTTCCGTGTGATTTATCACAGGTGTTATTTATTGCCACCGCCAATAATACCGGGAATATTGCAACGGCAGTAATGGATAGATTGGAACCAATTCAAATGCCGGCATATTCTGATGAGGGAAAAGCTACCATTGGCAAAAGATATCTTTTACCAAAAGCTATAGAGGAGGCGGGTATAGATAGCAGTATATTGACCATTGAGGAGTCTCTTTGGCCTCAAATTATCCGTCCTTTAGGTTTTGATGCCGGTATTAGGTCACTATCTAGAACTATCCAAACAATTTGCAGAAAAGTTGCTAAAAAGGTAGTAGAAGGGGAACAAGGACCATTTACTATTAATGCCCAAAATTTGGGAGAATATTTGGGAGCATATGAAAACATTTAGACCATTCGAGAAAATAAACAATAATCAGTCATTAAAACTTATTCCACTTGGTGGCGTCGGTGATGTCACCAAAAATATGTATGTATATGAATTTGGTGATGATATTGTGATTGTCGATTGTGGAGTAGGTTTTCCTGATGAGGGTATGCCGGGAGTGGATTTAGTTATCCCGGATATTTCTTATCTAAAAACTAAAGTGGATAACATTCGGGGAATTATCATAACCCATGGTCATGATGATCATATTGGCGGACTTCCCTATATTTGGCCAGAGCTACAAGTGCCGATTTATACTCAAAAATTAACAGCCGGTTTTATCAGGAGCAAATTTACTGAACATAATTTACCTAAAAATAAAATTGTGGAGGTCAAAATTGATCAAAATTTGGACTTGGGAAATTTTAAGCTGTCATTTTATCAGGTGTCCCATTCCGTGCCGGATTCCATGGGTATAGTTTTAAAAACGCCAATTGGCGCTATTATTCATCAGGCGGATTTCAAAATCGATTGGACTCCGGTATCCGGTCAAGTGACAGATGTAGCCACAGTAGCCTCATTGGGTAAAGAAGGAGTATTGCTGTTGTTGATTGATTGTTTAAGGGTGGAAAAGCCGGGATTTAACAGGTCGGAAAAAACAATTAAGGACTCATTTGAAAAAGCAGCTTTGGAAACAACAGGTAAAGTCTTAATTACTATGACTTCATCGAATGTCTCAAGGATGCAACAGGCTATTAATGCGGCAGTTAGATTAGGCAGAAAAGTGGCAGTGGTGGGGCGTTCATTTGAAAATAATTTTCAAATTGCCATGGATCTGGGATATTTACACGTCCCGTCGGGAATAGTCATTGCCCCGGATGCAATTTCTTCTTTCGAGGCAAACAAAGTTTTGGTGTTAATTGCCGGCTCTCAAGGTCAATCCGATTCTTCTTTATCAAGAGCCGCCAACGGAGAACATAAACAGGTGAAACTTAAGGAGGGAGATAGTGTAATTTTTTCAGCAGACCCAATTCCTTCTACAGAATCTGCCCAAAATGCCTTAATTGATTTGCTATCAAGATTTGGGGTCAAAGTTTATTATTCAGCCATCAACTCTGAGCTCCATGTAAGCGGACATGCAGCCTTGGAGGAATTAAGGTTAATGGTGAATTTAATTAAGCCTAAATTTTTGTTTCCTATAGGCGGGACTTTTAAGCATATGAAAGTATTTTCCCAAATGGCCCAGGATATGAATTATAAAAAAGATCAAATACTAGAGGTAGAAAATGGAGATATTTTAGAAGTAAGAAAAGACCACATAAAATTGTCTGGTAATATAGATGTGCAAAATGTCTATGTTGATGGATTGGGGATAGGTGATGTAGGACATGTAATTTTAAGGGATAGGCAAAAAATGAGTGAAGAAGGAGTGGTTGTGGTGGTAGTGTCTGTTGATCAGCATACCGGAAAACTTATATCCGATGTTGATATTATCTCAAGGGGATTTGTTTTTGAAGAAATGGCCAAAGAAATTTTGGATGAAGCAAAACAGGTGGTTAAAGACACTTTGGAAAGACATACCCATAAATCCAGCGACTGGCGGTTTACCAGAAAAATCATAGAAGACGGCTTGGAGAAGTTTTTGTATGGAGCTACTCAGCGCAGACCCTTGGTATTGCCGGTGGTAGTGGAGGTATAAATGTCCCGAAGAAGATCTATTTATAAGCTGCCTAAGCTTAGATTAAGACAAAGAACGATTGCTACTGTTGGATCACTGATTGCTTTAGTTTTGGCTGTTATTTCAGCGGTTGCTTTACTTACGCATTCCCCAACTCTTTCCTTTTGGAGAGATTTTTTAAGAGAAACTTTAGGTTGGATGAGCCTTGCTGCTCCAATAATTTTTTTACTTTCCGCCTTAGTCTTATCTCAGGCAAAATGGAAGTTTGCCCAGACTAATGTGTTGTTAGGTTTTATTTTGATAGTACTATCTATGGCAGGACTCACCGCCGCTTTAAGATATGAAAAAGCCGGATCAATTGGTCAAATATTTTGGACGGAACTTTCTTCATTTGTGACTATAATAGGCGCGGGAATACTAATGGTAATTTTATTTTTAGTGGGACTGGTGGTTTTTTTAAATACCTCATTGGATCAAATTTTCCAAATCTTTGTTTGGATGTTTGGGTTAGTAAAAGATTTTTCAAGGCTAATATTCAAAAAGCAGCGTACCTTTGAGGCAAAACATATCCCTATTAAAGTGTCGGGAGTTGAAGAAAAGCCCCAAGTTAGACCGACCTTGCCTACTAAAGAACCGATTATTGCCGACGCGCTGGTACAAAACGTGGCAGGTCAAACTAAGGTGTGGAAATACCCTCCTTTAAGCTTGCTTTCGGATAAGGTGGGAACAGCAGCAGACAGGGGGGATGTGAAAAGAAGCGCTTCAATTATAGAAAAGACTTTGGACTCTTTTGGTATACAGGCCAGAGTAGCAGAAGTCAACGGAGGACCGGCAGTCACCCAATATGCCTTGGAAATTTCTGCCGGCACCAAGATTTCCAAGATTGCCAATTTGCAACATGATATAGCTTTGGCATTGGCTACTCCAACCGGCACTGTCAGGATAGAGGCGCCAATTCCGGGAAAGTCTCTGGTAGGAATAGAGGTACCCAACAGATCTTTAGAGATCGTTGGGCTAAAACAAGTTTTAGCCTCAGAGGACATGCGCAGACATAAAAGCAAATTGGCCGTAGCTTTGGGCCGCGATACGTCTTCAAAAGCCATGGTGGTAGATTTGGACCGGATGCCCCACTGTTTGATTGCCGGTACTACAGGATCCGGTAAATCGATTTTATTAAACTCCTTTATTACCTCGCTGCTTTTCAGGAACTCGCCTGATGAATTAAAGTTAATCTTGATTGATCCAAAAAGGGTGGAATTGACAAATTATAACGGTATTCCCCATCTGTTAACCCCGGTCATCACAGAACCGGAGAAAATTTTGTCATCTTTAAAGTGGGCAATGGCAGAAATGGACAGACGTTATAAATTATTCCAGTCGGTCGGCGTGAGGAATATTAGCGCTTACAATGAGATGTCAGGGTTTCAAGCCTTGCCTTATATAATTATTATCGTTGATGAATTGGCTGATTTGATGATGTTTGCCCCGGTGGAAATAGAGGATGCTATTACCAGAATCGCTCAACTGGCCAGAGCCACCGGCATACATTTGGTAGTGGCAACACAAAGGCCGTCAGTTGATGTGATTACCGGACTGATTAAAGCCAATATTCCTTGCAGAATTGCTTTTAATGTTTCATCAATGATTGATTCAAGGGTGATTTTAGATGGGCCGGGAGCAGAGAAATTATTAGGCAGAGGAGATATGTTGTTCTTGCCGCCGGATGCTTCAAAGCCTATCCGTATTCAGGGAGTTTATGTGCAGGATACCGAGATAAATAATTTAATTAAATATCTTAAAGCTCTAGGCATCGCGCCGGAATATACTGCTGAAGTTATTCAAATGCCATTAGGCAGATGGGGCGGCAAGGGAGGAAACGGCTCGGATAAAGATGAATTATTCGAAGATGCAGTCAGGACTATTTGCCAATACGACAGGGCGTCAGCCTCACTCCTTCAGAGAAGGTTGAAGGTTGGTTATGCCAGGGCTGCCAGGATTTTGGATGAACTTGAATCAGCAGGCATTGTAGGACCCGGTGAGGGTTCTAAGCCTCGGGATGTTCTAGTTAGAAATGCTGAAGATTACTTTGCCGCCCAAGCAGGAGAGCATACTGGATAATTTACAAAAGTAATACAATGTCAGTATTTCCCCTAACTCCATCTGTTAGATTGGAGGTCTGGTAAAGTTATATATTGCTGCTATAGTAATGATTGTTGTATAATTTATTCATGTCAGGAAAAACAATTGCTACAATATATTTTTATCTGATTTCCGCCGTGTCTCTAGCTTTAATTATTATTGGTGTTTTTAACGGGGTAAATTTTATTATCAATTCTACCCAATACGATAAGTATCCGACAAGATATGGATTGGTACGAGATTGCTCCGTTTATCCTATGCCGTATAAAGTTGCCATACCGGCTGACCGCGGAGAAATAGTCACTCCATTAGATGAGGAGCAAAAGCAACAAAAGGAGCGGTGCGAAAAACAAATTGAGGCAGACAGCAAACAACATCACATAGAGGATATTAAAAATACCATAACCTTTACCTTAGCGGGAATAATCTTATTTGTAATTCATTTCCCCCTCGCCCTCAAAAATTCTCAGTCATGAAAGCATCCAGTCAATTATCGGATATTGTTACCCTATTAAATAGGGGAAAAATTGGAGTACTCCCTACAGATACCATTTATGGGTTGGTTGGATCTGCATTGCGCTCTGGGGCTGTGGAGAAAATTTATAAGTTGCGGAAACGAGCCAAAGATAAACCTATGATTATTTTAGTCTCCAGTTTAAATGATTTGAATAATTTTAATATTAAACTTACAGGGGAACAAAAGAAATTTTTGGAAAAAACTTGGCCTAATCCCGTCAGTGTTGTTTTACCTTGTTCATCAAAAAGGTTCTCTTATCTTCATCGGGGTAAAGAAAGCATGGCTTTTAGAATGCCCAATGATAAAATGCTTTTAGAAGTGTTAAGGCAAACCGGTCCTTTAGTCGCACCCAGCGCTAACTACGAAGGAGAGGTACCGGCAGAAAATATTAATCAAGCAAAAAAGTATTTTGAAAAAAAAATTTCATTCTATATAGCTGGAGGGAAAATTAAATCTCAACCTTCAACTATTATTTCCTTAGATAATGAGGGTAACAGGAGAATTTTGAGACAGGGGATATTCAAACTTTAAGAAACTGCTGGAAATGATTCTAGTAACGATTCTTTGGTAGAATCGGCACTTAAATTTTGTAGAACTTGATCAACCGGCTCTAGAGCCTCTTTTAGTCTTTTTTCTTCTTCAGCCTTCTGTTTTTTTTCAACTTGTTCCAGTGAGACTTTCTTAAATCTGGTAAATTGGTTAGCATCCAAATACATATAAGCCAAAATTATTTTTTGACAATTTCCATCAAGTATGTTTTTGATATTAGTAAATAAAATTACAAAGGAGTCATGACCGGAATTCGGATGTTTACTATGACTTATCTCCAACCGGTAATTGCTTAGATCTAGCTGGTAATGATCCTGTAAGGTAGTGGGGTCAAATTTAGAAAGATCAGTATGGCAGACCTCAAGTTTATCTTGATCAATGAGCTGAATTAGTTGATTAATATACTTTTCAGCTTGAATTGGATCTCCCTTTGGAGGGGGAAGGTTTGGATTTTGATTGTTTTGAGTAAAGTCAGGCATTTACAGTATCATAGAAAGTTCGCTCTTTTATGTCAACTGGATCAAATTGTATAATCTCCCTATGAGAACTGTCGGGCAAATTCTAAAAGAGGAAAGGGAAAAAAAATTTTATTCCGTTGAAGAAATAGAAAAAGCCACCAAAATAAGGAAAGAACTGCTGGAAGCATTAGAACAAGGCCAATATCAAAAACTGCCGCCTCCCACTTTCACCCAAGGCTTTATCAAAAATTATGGAAAATTTTTAGACCTAAATCAAGAAAAGCTTTTGGCTATTTTCAGAAGAGAATTTTCTGAGAATAAAAATCCGCCCAGAATATTAGAGTCTTTTAGTAATCCTATGGACAGAGGAAGATTTCATCTTACTCCCGGTAAGGTTTTATCCACTACAGTTTTAATCTTAATCATAATTTTTTTTTCCTATCTTTGGTTAGAGTATAGATTTTTGGTAGGCACGCCCTTTTTAGAACTGGAACAACCTGTTGATCAACAACAAGTAAGTGCAGAAGAAATTACTATATCAGGCAGGACAGATGCGGAGGCACAGGTAACCCTCAATAACCAGGAAATTCAAATTGATCAAAATGGCAGATTTTCTCAAACGATTAAACTTTCCAGCAATGTCAACAATATTGCGATAACAGCAACATTAGCTGGAAAACAAACAACCATACAAAGAACTGTATTTTTAAAAAAGTGACATTCTAATGTCATTCCATACTTGAATAGATTCCTGATCAAACCAGGAATGACAGGAGTATAATTATTGTGATAAACTACCTCACATGGATTTATTACAGGCAGCCTTAATCTTTTTGATTTTGCTTTTATCAATTTTTCTGGCCATTACCGGTTTTCAGGTATTTTTAATCTTACGGGACTTAAAAAAAGGATTAGATCGATTTAACAATGTTTTAAAAAGCGGTGAGAATATGGCAGAAGATTTAGAAAAGCCCGTAGCTTCCACTGCAGAGTTTGTGACTTCTCTAACCTCCGGAGCAGAGACTGTTGCTGCCAAGGTAATAAGCGAAATTGTGAAAAGAAATTCTAAACCTTCAGGACTCAAACAAAAACGATTCTACAAGCGAACCTTGTAAACTAGTTTGCTAAGGTGAGCTTACAAACTCGTTTATAAGAAAGTTTTGTAACCTTCTTGCGATAACTTATGACTATTTAAATCGGATGTTTTAATAGTAATTATTCTTCACGAGTTCTAAAAATAAGGTCCATTCTGTTATACTTAACACAATGTATTGCTACATGCGACAGAGAAGTGGTTAACTTAATTTAGACTTCAAAATTTAAGCTATGGATGATAAAGAACTACCTCAACCTAATATTGAACAACAACCCCGAGAAAGAGGCTTAAAGTTTTCTGGTAGAACTTTGGCAAGTCCAGAGCATCCTAATAAAAATGATGATGCTATAGCAGTTTCTGAGCAAGGAGGTTTTGTCATTGTATGTGATGGAATGGGAGGCATACCAGATGGTGATAAGGCTAGCAGAGCTGCTAGGAACTTCTTAGGTCAGAGATTGGCGGAAATTAGGCCTGATGTGCATCCTAACGCCGTAGGAGAGAAAATGCAGAAAGCTTTGGTGGGTGCATCCAGAGCAGTAGCGTCTGAAGCTCCGAGAGGTGCCACAACAGCAACTGCTGTTAAATTTTTGGAAAGAGGAAGTCAAAGGAAAATTGTGATTGGGCATGTAGGAGATTCTAATAGTAAGGGTGAGCGTATCGTTATGGTAAGAGCAGGTGATCCGCAAAATTATGCTGCTAGGGTACGTGAAATGAGGGCTACTTGGTTAGTAAATTTAAAAAGATACGCATCTCATAAAGAAATAGTTGAAAATATTGCTGAAGGTATAAGATCAGCGGATAAACAAATGATAGGATTTGGAAAAGCCGCCTTAGATGTAGGAGATATTCGTGCAGCAGCATTAGCTTTTGAAGCAGCTGAGGTATTAAAAAATCCTCAAATAAGAAAGTCACTGTATCCCTTAGCAGCTAGTTATAGGGGTGGGATAAGACAACTTTTTGCGGACTTAGGAATCGCTGAAAGAGATCCCTCAGAGGCAGTAGCAGGGGTCGTGCCTAAAGGACGGCCAACTCCTGAAGCATCACACCAGCCAGCTCGTTTAAGAGAAAGGCCAAAAAGAAGAATTTTACAAGGAGAGGCTCCAACTCTTAACCCTTCAGGACTCTATAGAACACCAGAAACAACTCTAGTAGAACTTAAGCATAGCGGTACGAATAGAGTTTATTTTGTTGGAGGGGAAAATGGAAGATCAATAGTAAAGTTTGCAAATATGGACCAACGAAAATTATGGCGACTGAAAAGAGAGGTCGATTTTCTAAAAGCTGCAAACGGAACTGGAGGACTACCAAGACTGGAAGTTGTCTTACAAGATATTGGGGATAGTCCTAGAGGTATTCAAATTGAAAGAATTCAAGGGAAATCAATGAATGATATTCCAGTTTCGGAATTAACACCTGATAAATTTGGTTTGGATAACAGATTATGGTTTATTTATGACTTAGTTGAAGCCTACAAAGCGATAGGGGTTGTCCATGGGGATCTAATGCAAACCAAAAGAGAGCATGATGGTAGTGTTGTATTTACTATAAATAGAGAAAACATGATATTAGAAAACTCTACTGGAAGAATCAGGGTTATTGACTGGGGCTTAAATGAGTATCCTGTATCCAATATCTTTTATCCTAAATCAGAGCTTAAAGGGGCAATAGAGTACCTGTTTATGGGAAGAGAGGTAAAAGGAATTAATAAATCACTACCTTCTAACCCGTATATACAAAGGATAGGACAACAAATGCTAAGTAAATTAGATCAGGTTCAAAATATCAATGAAATTCTTTCTATAATTCCTCCTGAGGCAAGAATTCCAGGAGAACAACATTAAGACTCCGTCGTTTTTCCTCATAATTACTATACAACGGGGTAAGGTTTAAATGCCGTTATCTAAAAAAAGTTTCTTGAATTTTAAGCACGTGTTAAAATAGCTTCATGACCTCACGTGAACTAAGGCAAAAATTTTTAACTTTTTTTGAAAGGAATGGACATACAGTCATTCCCTCAGCTTCTCTAGTGCCTGCAGAAGAGGAGCAATTAGAAGGTAAAGAAAAGGTTTTATTCACCAGTGCGGGAATGCAGCCGCTTATACCCTATCTAATGGGAAAATCTCATCCTAAAGGAAATAAACTAGCTGATGTCCAAAAATGCTTGAGAACTGATGACATTGATGAAGTAGGAAATGAAGTTCATCATACCTTTTTTGAGATGCCGGGAAATTGGTCATTGGGAGCTTATTGGAAAAGTGAGGCGATAGAACTATCTTTTAAATTTTTAACTGAAGAGTTGAATATTCCTTTAGAAAAGTTGGCTATTTCAGTTTTTGCGGGAGATAATGATGTATCCCGTGATGAAGAGTCCGCTAATAAATGGAAGGAGCTAGGGGTTCAAGAAAATAGAATTGCTTATTTAGGAAAAGAACATAATTGGTGGCCAACTAATCCTGCTGTTTTTGGACCTTGTGGACCGGATACAGAAATGTTTATCTGGACAGGTGAAGGTTCTGTTCCTGAAAAATTTCATCCCAAGGATAAAAGATGGGTAGAAGTTTGGAATGATGTATTTATGCAGTTTAACCGCAAAACTGACGGTTCGTTAGAAGATCTTCCACAAAAGAATGTAGATACGGGAATGGGTTTGGAAAGAACGCTGGCAGTGTTAAATGGAAAAGATGATGATTATAAAACTGATTTATTTGAACCAATCTTTGCA
>MFCX01000026.1:19355-25017 GCA_001777055.1 Candidatus Daviesbacteria bacterium RIFCSPHIGHO2_02_FULL_39_12
AAGTTACTCAAGATTTAAGGATTGTAGCTGATCATATTAAAGCAGCTACCTTTTTAATAACGGACGGTATTATGCCTTCAAATAAATTACAAGGATATGTATTACGAAGATTACTTAGACGTTCGGCTGTAAAACTAAATCAGATAAGCCAGGGCTCCATGGAGGTACTAGGTAAGCTTGTTGACCCAGTGATTGATA
Source organism: Candidatus Daviesbacteria bacterium RIFCSPHIGHO2_02_FULL_39_12 (assembly GCA_001777055.1). Lineage (GTDB taxonomy): Bacteria > Patescibacteriota > Microgenomatia > Daviesbacterales > UBA10151 > 2-02-FULL-38-15. Next base: position 19,554 of record MFCX01000026.1, read on the forward strand.
TCTATAAAGATACTAACTACTTCCAAGCAGGGGACTGGGATACTATTCGCCAAGTAGTAGTAACAGAAGTGCAAAAATTCCAGCAAACTTTAAATAAGGGTCTAAAAGAAATTGAAAAGATTGAAAAAATTGACGGAAAGATTGCCTTTGATCTTTACCAAAGCTATGGTTTCCCTTGGGAATTGACAGAAGAACTATTTATACAAAAAGGTCAACAAGTTGATAGAAAACAATTTGAAGAAGAGTTTGAAAAACATAGAGAACTTTCCAGGACTGCTTCGGCAGGTAAGTTTAAAGGAGGTTTGGCCGGCCATTCTGAAACAGAGATAAAATATCATACAGCGACCCATCTTTTGCACCAGGCGTTAAGAGATATCTTAGGCCCCCAGGTTTTTCAAAAAGGTTCCAATATTAACTCTGAGAGGTTAAGGTTTGATTTTTCATATGAGCGAAAAATGACTGAGGAAGAAATAAATAAAGCGGAAGATTTGGTCAATAGCAAAATTAGAGAAGATTTAAAAGTAGATCATAAAATTGTTTCCTTGGAAGAAGCAAAAAACCTGAACGCCATCGGACTTTTTGGTGAGAAGTATGAAAGACAGGTTAGTATTTACGCTATTGGTCCAAATTACGGGATAGATCTTAATGCAAAAGACCAACGTAACAGAGGAGGGTATTATTCCTTAGAATTTTGCGGCGGGCCTCATGTAATACATACCGGGGTTATTGGAGGGATTAGAATCACTAAAGAAAAGGCAATTTCTGCCGGTATCCGTCGTATCAGAGCTGTGCTTGTTTGATAAACTTAACTTGTGTTAAGATACCAAATGAATAGGCTTGGCGTCAGGCAATTTTCATATGAGTTTTCTATCAAACCTCAAATCTGCCCTTCCTTTTGTAAAAAAAGAGGAGGTTTTAGAGTATTTCTTTGCCTTAAATATTGCTTCGGAGAATTTAACTGCTGCTCTTTGGATAATTGAAGGAAAAGAGCTTAAAATTTTAGAGACAGCATTTCAGTCTTATTCTTCTTTAGATGATTTAATTTTTGTCACGGATAAACTTTTAGATGAAGTGTTAGGTATCAGAGAAATTGAGCCGCAAAAAATTCTTTTTGGCGTACCCAGCTTGTGGCTCCGGGATGAGAATTTAAAAGAAGAATATTTAATAAGACTTAGAAAATTAGTCAAAGAATTAGAACTTACCCCTATGGCTTATGTGGAGGCAGCTCACGCCTTAACTCACTTTCTGGAAAAACAGGAGGGAGTTCCGGCTACTGCTATTCTGGTAGGATTTGAGCAACATCATTTAACAGTCACTGTGGTCAGGGCCGGTAAAATTGACGGGGTTAAATTTGTGAGCAGGACAGACAGTAGCGGAGCAGATATCGAGAAAGCGCTGCTAAATTTTACCCAGGTTGAAACATTACCTTCAAAAATTTTCATTTATGGCGCGCAAGCAGATCTGAAAAGTCGGCTGTTATCGTTTACCTGGATGTCCAAGTTATCTTTTTTGCATTTTCCTAAAATAGATAACTTGCAGGATCAGATAGAAATAAAAAGTGTTTGTTTGGCCGGAGCTACAGAAATAGAAGGCAATATTTTGTATACGGAAAGACCGGTAAAACAAGCAGCTAAAAAAGGGACAACATTAAGTTTAGAAGAAGACTTAGCAGATCAAAAAGATGATCAGGCCACCAGATCTTTACCGGACGAAGAAGATAGTAAGAATTTAGGTTTTGTAGTTGGGGATGTTTCGGATAAATTAGATGAAGAAACTAATTTGATCCAGATTGATGATTCCGGGTACGAATTACCTGCGCCGGTTTCTAATGAAGCAAAAAGAGTTCAGGCAAAATCTTTGACTAAAGGAATACATCAAAAAAAAAGTTTAGGCATTATTATACTAATTTTAACTATTCCGCTTGTAATCTTTACAGCTTACCTGTTTATATTAAAAGCAGATGTAAAAGTTTTTGTGGAACCAAGGGTTTTAGAAAAAGATGCGCAGGTAACAGCTGACCCTAATCAAAAGCAGGTTGACGAGGATGCCAAAGTTATCCCGGGTCAAATAGTGAGCGTAGAAGTTTCCGGTTTGGCCAAAGCTGCTGCCAGCGGCACAAAGCAAATAGGCGATCCTGCCAAAGGCACAATTGTCATTTATAATAAAATTTCCTCTGCTCAATCGTTGAGCAAAGGTACTCAAATTACCGGCCCCGGCAGTCTGAAATTCACTCTTGATACTTCAATGACAATTGCTTCTCAGTCCGCCACTGACAGCGGGATAGCTTTTGGTAAAGCCAATACTACCGTGACTGCGGTTGCTGTCGGAGCTGATGGCAACTTGCCTTCCGGCGCCCAATTTAGCGTGGGAGGATATTCTTCCGATAATCTGCTGGCTAAGTCTGAGGGTAATTTTTCCGGCGGGAATTCCAAAGATGTAACAGTGGTATCCTTGGATGATCAGCAAAAATTGCTGGCATCTTTGGCATCGGATCTTAGGAAACAGGCTCAACAAAAATTACAAGGTCAATTACCGCAAAAAAAGATTTTAACGGAAGGTTTAAATGAAGAAATTGTTAAAAAATCTTTTAGCAAAAATGTTAATGACCAGGCGGCAGAATTTTCCTTAAATTTAACCGCTCGTTATAAGGGCACTGCATTTGATGATCAGGATTTACGGTTAATTGTCTCAAAACTTGTCACTACCCAAGTTCCGGATGGATTCCAACTTGATTTGCCCAATACAGAAACTCAGGCAGATGTCTCCAAAATAGACAAAGACGGCAAGCTGGTATTTCTATCCCGTTTTAAAGCAAAGCTGTTGCCAAAAATTGATACCTCAACATTGAAAAGCGCAATCAAGGGTAAGAGCGCAAATCAAGCTGTTGATATTATCAAAGGGATGGAAAATATTCTAGGGGCTGAGATTAAAATTACCCCTTCTCTGCCAAAGACATTGCAAAGATTGCCGCTTTTATCAAGAAATATCCGTATTGAGGTGGGATTGAAATGATTTTGACAAAAATCATACCACTGGGGTTTTTAGTAACAGGAGTATTCTTGTTGACGCAGGTTATCCTGCCATTTGTGTCTTTCGAGATATGGCAATTCGGCCAAAAATATGAAAACGCAATTCTAATTAGCCCAAATTCCCGTCAAGATAGCCAAGTGTTGGGAGTTTCAGTTCAAAACAAGGATAACTTCCCTATTTTTTATTCTACCTTGAAAAGAGAAACAGAATCTCCCTATCAGGAATTTATCTTAACGGTTCCAAAGCTTAAAATTAAAGATGCGCTGGTAAAGGTTGATAGTAATGATTTATCAAAAAGCCTAACCCATCTGCCGGGATCTGCCTTGCCTGGCGAGAAAGGAAATGTGTTTATATCGGGCCATTCCGCCCTAAATAGATCTCTGAGTTTAAAAGTAGCGCTTTTCGCCAGTCTCTCTGATTTAAAAAAGGGGGATGAGATAATAGTAGATGCTGCCAGCGCAAAGTTTAAATATCAGGTTGTGAATTTTAGGGTAGTTGATCCGACAGACCTTTCAGTAATAAACCCGCCTGATGACCAGGGACGTTATATCAGCCTGATGACTTGCGTGCCGCCCGGATTAAACTTTAAAAGATTGATAGTTTTAGGTAAGATGATGTGATGGAATATTTAGGGGTGGACTTTGGGTTGAAAAGAGTGGGACTGGCAACTTCTGAAGGTGAATTAGCCTCTGCCTGGAAGATAATCGAAGTTAAAAATTTCAGAGAAGCTCTGGAAAAAATTTCCCAAATAATCGAACAAAAAGGATTTGAGAAAGTCATTATAGGTTTGCCGGAGGGCAAGATGGGGAAAAATGTGGCAGGTTTTATCAAAGCTTTAACGAAAAGGGGATTCGACGTGAATACTGTTGATGAAACCTTATCTTCAAAAAAAGCGCTGGAGACCATGATTAAATTAGGTTTACCAAGGCAAAGAAGACAAGATGTGGATGCTTATTCAGCAGCCCAAATATTACAGGATTGGTTAGATGCGGGAGGGAAAGGGGATACTAGGATATTGTGATAATGAGGAAACTATTACCATTAATTATTATTTTATTGGCTTTATTTTTTATAGGGCGCGGCTGGTGGAATAGCCAACTGGCAGCAGTCTCCAATGATACCTCGACTCAAGTAATTGTTGTTTCCAAAGGCGAAACATTTGGTAAGCTAGCTAGCAAACTTAAGCAGAAAGGTTTGATTAAGTCGCCTTGGGCCTTTACTCTGCTTGCAAAGCAAACTGGTTTGGGAAGTAAAATTCAAACAGGTAGTTTTAAGGTTTCTCCCTCAATGTCTGCAAAAGAAGTATTAGAAACTTTAACTTCCCAACCTTCAGACTATTGGGTAACTCTTTTGGAAGGTTGGAGGATAGAAGAAATGGCTCAAGAACTAAGTTCCAAGTTCCAAGTTCCAAGTTCCAAGTTCATTAAATTGGCAAAGGAAGGATACATGTTTCCTGATACTTACCTTTTCGCTCGTGATGTCACAGAAGAACAGATAGTGCAAAGGTTGGAAAATACTTTTAATCAAAAATATACAGAAAACTTACGAGCGAAAATCAGAGCGTCTGGATTAACAGAGAATCAAGGAGTGATTTTGGCATCCGTTGTAGAGAGAGAGGCAAGGTCTGATCAAGTAAGACAAATGGTAGCCTCGATTATGTTGAAAAGATACAAAATAGGAATGGCTTTGAATGCTGATGCTACTATCCAATATGCCTTAGGTTATCAACAAAAAGAAAAATCCTGGTGGAAAAGACATCTCACTAAAGAGGATTTAAAGGTTAACTCCCCTTTTAATACCTATCTTTATGCCGGTTTGCCTCCCGGTCCAATTGCTAATCCTTCTTTATCTTCATTGACAGCTGTCGCTAATGCTAATCCCTCCACGCCCTATCTTTATTATTACCATGATTCCAAAGGAAATTCATACTATGCCGAAACTTTGGAAGAACACAACGCAAACGTAGCAAATCATCCATAAATATGTATAAGTTTTGGGGGAAGGTGAGATATGACAAACAAAGAGGAAAAAGTTTAGGTTTTCCGACTGCTAATATAATTTTGCGGAAAAATATTCCTGAAGGAATTTATATTTCCAAGACTAAAGCGCAAAAAACGATATATCCTTCAATTACTTTTATCGGTAAGATGAAAACCTTTAATGAACAAGAATACAAATCAGAAACTTTTATTTTAGATTTTGACCAAAATATTTATGATTATTGGATTAGTGTGAGTTTACTTAAAAAAATTCGCTCTAATAAAAAATTTAACAATAAAAAAGAATTGATAAAACAAATGAAAAAAGATGAAAAAATTGCCAGAAAATATTTTTTTTCGGGGTAATGAGCCAGGAGATTGTATCCACCCCAGGGTCCAATAGTAGTTGAGATATTATCCAAAAGCAAGGGTGGAAATGCACAGATATCTTTTGG
>MFCX01000027.1 GCA_001777055.1 Candidatus Daviesbacteria bacterium RIFCSPHIGHO2_02_FULL_39_12
TGATTTAATGCCGGCAATTTTAAATGCCGCTTTAATATATCTGAGACCCTTAATTCTAACTGAAAGGTGTATACGATCCGCTAGCTCACCTACATCGGGGTATTGACTTGCCGTATTTTTTGTGTTATATTGCCCTCAGTTTAATAAACGAGTTTGTAAGTTCGTTTTTTAAGCTTTGCTTAAAAAAAAGATAGAGGCGTACGGATACGTATGCTTATTTTTGTTGACTCTGATGATATCAGAGTAAGAACTGTCCTAAAATTCCGTCTAAGCGGAAATATTGAGGCCATCTACTAATGTCAGGAAATTACTCTACTGAAAAAACTGAACGTAAATATTGGAGTAAAACACCAAGCTTGGTACCGCAACTAAATTTAATCCAAATTCAGTTAGATTCATATAATTGGTTTCTTAAAGAAGGTATTAAAGAAGTTCTTGCAGAGATTTCTCCTGTAGAGGATTTCACAGGAAAAAACTGGACCCTGGAACTTGGGTCCTTTTATTTTGGCAAACCAAAGTATACTGCAGAACAAGCCAAAGAAAAAGGTGTAACTTTTGATGCTCCTTTAAAAATTGAAGCGCTCCTGATAAATAAACAGACTGGCAAACGTGCTAAGCAGGAAGTATTTTTGGGCGATATTCCGCAAATGACTGATAAAGGCACGTTTATTATTAACGGAGTAGAAAGAGTGATCATTAATCAGCTGGTCCGTTCTCCTGGCGTATTCTTTCAAGCCCTGGATGACCCGATTACTGGCAAGAGGCTATATTCTGCTGAAATTCGTCCATATCGAGGCTCATGGCTGGAGTTTTCTATATCCAGGACTGGCGTGTTGACTGCTAAAATAGACAGAAGAAGAAAGTTTGCGGCCACTACATTTTTACGGGCCTTAGGTTTTTCTGCTACGCAAGACATAATTGACCTTTTTAAAGATATAGATTCCGGGGAACACAAATTCATTGATACTACTCTTTCCAAAGACCCTACAATTAATACGGATGAGTCTTTACTGGAAATATTCAGGAAGATGCGTCCCGGTGATCCGGTAGTTTTGGAAAATGCTAAAGCTTTACTGGAGGGGATGTTTTTTAACTCCAGGCGTTATAACTTAACTAAAGTTGGCCGTTTTAAGATCAATAAAAGATTAGATTTAGATTTGCCTAATACGGAAGAAAACTGGATTTTAACCAAAACAGACATTATTGCCACTTTGAAATACTTGATTAGGTTAAATATGGGTGAGGGAAAAATAGATGATATCGATCACCTGGCAAATAGAAGAGTCAGATGCGCCGGCGAACTGGTGCAACAGAATGCTTTCCGGATTGGAGTATTAAGACTGGAGCGGATAATCAAAGAGAGAATGAGTTTGACTGCTGTTGATCAGGAAGTAGCTCCGGGAGGTTTAATCAATGCCAAGCCGGTGATTGCGGCCATTAATGAATTTTTCCGCTCTTCACAACTGTCCAGTATCTTGGACCAGGTTAATCCTTTATCGGAGTTGGATCATTTAAGGAGGTTGTCTGTGATGGGAGCAGGCGGTATTACCCGCGACAGGGCTTCTTTCTCAGTGCGTGACATCAATCATTCGCAATATGGCAGGATCGATCCTATCCGTTCACCGGAGGGACAAAACATAGGACTTGTGACTTACTTGGCTTTATATGCCCGAATCAATGAATATGGATTTTTAGAAACCCCTTACAGGAAAGTGGTAGTGCAAAAAGATTCGCCTAAGATTACAGAGGAAGTAGTCTATCTGTCCGCAGACGACGAAGAAGCATATCATATTACTGAGGCTACTGTGGCAATTGATAATAAAGGTTATATTTTGGACAAACGTATTCCTACCCGCCATCAAGGTTCTTTCTACGAAGGAGAATCTTCCGAGATTCAGTTGATGGATATCTCTCCTCAACAAATCTTTGGTATCTCTGCTTCTTTAATCCCCTTTTTGGCAAATGATGATGCCAATAGGGCTTTGATGGGTACTCAAATGCAATGTCAAGCCGTGCCTTTGCTCTGTCCCAGCGCGCCAATTGTGGGTACAGGCATGGAAAAGGTTGTGGCAGAAAATATGGGCAGGGTTGTCAGGGCGCCCGAGGAGGGAATAGTCACATATGTTGATGGCCGTAAATTAACTTTAAAGGGCAAGAAAAATGAGCATAACTTTGACGTTAAAAAATTCGTCCATTCTCCGCAAGGTACTTGCTATTCGCAAAAACCTGTGGTTGGTATTGGAGCCAAAGTGAAAAAGGGAGATCTTTTAATAGACGGAGCAGCTACCCAAAACGGTGAATTGGCTTTGGGCCAGAACCTGTTGATTGCCTATATGAGTTTTGACGGTTTAGGCTATGAAGATGCAATTGTGATTTCTGACCGGTTAGTGAAAGAAGACCTGCTGACTTCTATTCATATTGAAGAATATGAAATTGATGTGGTGGAAACAAAACTTGGGCCGGAAGAACTGACGCGGGACATCCCTAATGTAGCTGAAGGCGCTTTGGCCAGTCTTGATGAGCAGGGTATTGTGCGGATAGGAGCAGAGGTAGATCCAAATGATATCCTGGTAGGTAAAGTCCAGCCCAAGGGCGAGACAGAGCTGACTGCCGAAGAAAGATTGCTGAGGGCAATTTTTGGTGAAAAGGCCAAAGAAGTTAGAGACACTTCGCTTCGCATCCCTCATGGTGAAAGAGGCACGGTAATCGGAGTGCAAATTTTATCCAGGGAAGAGGGTGACGAGCTGGATACAGGCACATTAATGAGAATCAAGGTTAAGGTGGCTCAGATTAGAAAGGTGACCGAAGGAGATAAATTGGCAGGGAGACACGGCAATAAAGGAGTTATCTCTAAAATTGTGCGCGAATCAGACATGCCGTATCTGGAAAACGGAACCCCTGTTGATATTATTATTTCTCCTTTGTCTGTGCTCTCCCGGATGAATTTAGGACAACTTTTGGAAACCCACTGGGGTTTTGTTGCCGATAAACTGGGTTATAAAATAGCCGCCCCTGTATTTGAAAAAATACCCGAGGATCAGCTAATTGAAGCTTTTAAAAAGGCGAACATCCCCACTGATGGCAAGGTTAGATTAATTGACGGCAGGACCGGCCAACCTTTTGACAGAACTATTGTGGTTGGTAAAAACTATATTTTGAAACTGATCCACATGGTGGAAGAAAAGATCCATGCCCGTTCCACCGGTCCTTATTCGTTGGTAACACAACAACCCTTAGGCGGAAAAGCTCAAATGGGCGGACAAAGATTGGGAGAGATGGAGGTCTGGGCTTTAGAAGCATATGGCGCAGCCAATATCCTGCAGGAGATGCTGACTATCAAATCAGATGATGTAGTAGGCAGGGCAAAAGCTTTTGAGGCTATTGTGAAAGGTATTGATATCCCTCAAGCGTTGATTCCGGAATCATTCAAAGTGTTAGTGAAGGAATTGCAGGCATTAGGCTTACAAGTTGATACCTTGGGGGCAAAAATTATTCAGACACAAGAGGTTGAGGAAAAGCCGGAAACGGTACAGGAAATAGCTCAAATGGAACAAATTTTGGAAATGGTTCCTACAGCCAGTGAACAGGAGTTAGAAAGGGAAGGCAGCAACTTTGAAGTAGTGGATGCAGCAGCAAAGGAGGAACTTAGATGAACGATTTGCTGGATTTTGAAAGCCTAAGATTGACAGTAGCCTCACCCGAGGTTATTAGAAGCTGGTCGTTTGGCGAGGTGACCAAGCCTGAGACTATAAATTATAGAACTTTAAAAGCTGAAAAAGACGGTTTATTTTCGGAAAACATTTTTGGTCCGACCAAGGATTATGAATGTTATTGCGGTAAATACAAAAGAATCAGGTTTAGAGGGGTAATTTGCGATAAGTGTGGTGTTGAGGTGACTCAGTCCAAGGTTAGGCGGGAAAGAATGGGCCATATTAACCTAGCTTCAGCTGTAGCACATTCATGGTTTGTGAAAGGAGCTCCTTCTAAGTTATCCTTGCTTTTGGATATTTCCCCCAAAAATTTGGAGGCTGTAATTTATTTTGCTTCATATTTGGTAACTAATATTGACTCAGTTTCCAAAACTGCTGCTTTGGAGAAATTGGAAAAGGATTTGCAGGTCAAGATTAATGCTGCAAAAGACAATTTAGAGAAAAATATCAAAGGGTTGGAAGCTCAATTAAAAAAAGATTTAGCTGTTTTAAAGAAAGTTACGGAAAAGGAAAAATTTGAACTTGAGACTCAGGAGCAGGAACTTAAAAACAGGTCAGAAAAACAAAAATTAAGGGATAATTTGGTGACTGAAATAGGTCAGTTAGAAAATATCTATAAGGCTGTGGCGGATTTAGTTAAAAGCGTAGTGCCAATGAAGCTTTTGTCCGAGGAAGAGTATTACAAATTATCCGAATATGGCGCTGCGGATTTTGTCAGTTTGGGTATGGGAGCAGAGGCAATCTTGGAAGTATTGCAAAAATTGGATTTAGATAAATTATCAGCTGTTCTACGGGAGGAAGTCAGAAAATCCACCGGCCAGAGACATATTAAAGCTACGAAGAGATTAAGAGTGGTTGAGGGAATGCGTTCTGCAGGGATCGAATCTTCTTGGCTAATACTCAGGGTGTTACCTGTTTTGCCGCCTGACTTGCGTCCGATGGTTCAACTGCCCGGAGGCAGGTTTGCCACTTCTGATTTGAATGATTTATACAGACGGGTTATCAATAGGAATAACCGCTTAAACCGATTAATTAATTTGGGCGCTCCTGAGATTATCCTTAGAAATGAAAAAAGAATGTTGCAAGAAGCAGTCGATAGTTTAATTGATGCTTCTTCCAGAACTTCCAGAAGAGGGGGTCCTGTAGCCGCTCATATTCTGCGGTCATTGTCGGATATGTTGCGGGGGAAACAGGGCAGGTTCAGACAAAACCTTTTAGGTAAGCGGGTAGATTATTCAGGCAGATCAGTTATTGTGGTTGGTCCAAGATTAAGTTTAGATCAGGTGGGACTACCGAAAGAAATGGCTTTGGAGATGTTTAAACCATTTGTACTGCGGGAAATGATCTCAAGAGGTTTAGCCTCCAATGTTAAAGGAGCCAAAAATGTCTTGGAAATCAGACCTGCTGAAGTTTGGGATATTCTGGAAGAAATTATTAAAGGACATCCTATCTTGATAAACCGTGCGCCTACTTTGCATAGATTAGGCATTCAGGCATTTTTCCCTATCTTGGTGGATGGAAATGCCATACAAATCCATCCTTGTATCTGTGCCGGGTTCAATGCTGATTTTGACGGTGACCAGATGGCAATTCATGTGCCTTTATCTGCTAAAGCGCAAGAAGAGGCCAAAAATTTGATGATGGCCAAGGAAAATATCTTTGGACCTGCCAATGCCCAACCAATCACAGTACCAAACAGAGAAATGGCTTTAGGTTGTTATTATTTAACCTCTATTGCTGAACCCGAAAAAGGAGAGAAAATAAAAGCATTTATATCGACAGAAGATGCAATCAGAGCATATAATTTTGGGAGAGTAAACATTAAACAGAAGATTCGGGTCAAAATTTTCAAAGAAGTACTGGAAACGTCAGTCGGAAGAATATTTTTTAACCAGGCCTTACCTTTGGAAATGAAGTTTCTTAATACAGTAATAAAGGGAATAACTATTCGTGACATCATTCTTAAAGCTACCCAAACTTTGGATAAGGAATCCGTCACTAAATTAATAGATAGTATTAAGTCCGTGGGATTCTGGGGTGCAACTATTGCCGGAGTGTCCATCTCTATTTTTGATGCCAAAATTGTGCCGGATAAACAGAAATATTTGGATTTGGCAGAAGAGAAAATTCGAAAAATTGAAAGTAATGTAGAAAAAGGTTTGATTACTCCGCAGGAAAAATCACAATTATCACAAATGGTATGGATTAAAACTACCGAAGATTTGGCTTCAGCAACTTGGGATTATCTGGGGGAAGACAATCCTATCAGAATGATGGTAGAGGCTGGAGCCAGGGGTTCCAGAGATCAGGCCAAACAGCTTTCTGCCATGAGGGGTTTGTCCACAGATCCGACGGGAAAAATTGTCGAACTGCCTACCAAATCAAATTATCGACAGGGTTTATCTGTGTTTGAGTACTTTACTTCAGCCAGAGGCGCCAGAAAGGGCGTAGCGGATAAGGCTTTAAAAACAGCTGATGCAGGTTATCTGACAAGAAGATTAGTAGATGTGGCTCATGATGTGATTATTAGAATGGAAAATTGCGGAACAAAAGAAGGCTTAGAGTATGATATTTCTAAAAGTAGCTTCAATAATGCCAGGGAAAAACTGCTGGGCAGGATGGCAGCAGAAAATGTGACTGAATCCGGCAGCCGCAAAGTCTTAGTTAAAGCAGGTGCAATCTTCACCGAAGAGATAATTCAGCAATTGCTTAAAGCATCCGTATTGGTAGTTATAGCAAAATCCCCCTTAACTTGTGAGGCAAAATATGGAATTTGCAGTTACTGCTATGGATTTGATTTAACTACCAGAGCGCTTGTTACTCTCGGGACGCCGGTAGGTGTGGTAGCTGCCCAAGCTATTGGTGAACCGGGAACACAACTGACTATGCGTACCTTTCACACCGGAGGTATTGTGGGGTTAGACATTACTCAAGGGTTGCCTCGAGTGGAAGAGTTATTTGAAGCGAGAACCCCGAAAATTGCGGCGCCTTTAGCAGAGATTGCAGGTAAAGTTTCTGTCATTGAAACAGAATTGGGAACCCGCGTCAGAATTAGAACAACCCAGAAACCCCATGAGGAAAGAGAATATGTTATTCCTGCTACTTCTACCCTGGCTGTTGAGGAAGGTCAACTGGTAGACGCAGGAATCATTTTGGCCACCGGACATATTGATATTAAAGAGATATTACGGGTTCAAGGTTTAAGAACGGCTCAAAGATATATTGTGGATGAAGTGCGTTCGGTTTATGAATCCCAGGGAGTACCTATAAATGAAAAACATTTTGAGGTAATTGTCAGGAAAATGTCCGATAAGGTCAGGATTGAGTCTCAAGGTGACACTAATTTGTTACCCGGTGAGATTATTGACAAACTGAGATTCGAGGAAGAAAACAGAAGAGTTCTAGCAGGCGGTGGTGAACCAGCCACAGCTGAGGTGATCATTTTGGGTATTACCAGAGCTTCCTTGCAGACAGAAAGTTTTCTATCTGCAGCCTCATTCCAGGAAACAACTTCAGTTTTGTCGGATGCAGCTATCTCAGGTAAGGTTGATAAGTTAATAGGGCTTAAAGAAAATGTTATAATAGGACGCTTAATACCAACCAGTTCGGAAAGAGCTAAGATAGAATTATAAAGAACCAAGAGGTTAGACAAATGCCGACCATTAGCCAGTTAGTCAGAAAACCAAGAAAAAGTCTAAGCAAAAAAATTAAGGCGACTGCCTTAAGGCGTAGTTTTAATGCCAAAAAGAGGCGTTTCATTCAAACTTTCAGTCCTCAAAAAAGAGGAGTAGTAACTTTGGTTAAAACAATGACCCCTAAAAAGCCAAATTCTGCCTTGAGAAAAGTAGCCAGAGTCAGACTGTCTAATAGAACTGAGGTAACAGCTTATATTCAAGGAGAAGGACATAGTTTAGCGGAACATGGCATAGTTTTGGTCAGAGGCGGGAGGGTAAAAGATTTACCAGGAGTGAAGTACCATTTAATTAGAGGTAAATTAGATTTAGCAGGTGTAGTAGGCAGGAAACGTGGTAGATCAAGATACGGGACTAAGAAAGGCGGAGGTTTAAAAAAACAATGAGAGGTAAAAAGTCAGAAAAAAGAATACTGTTTCCTGATCCTATTTATAGATCAAGACTAATTAATAGACTGATTAATAAAGTAATGAAAGACGGTAAAAAATCTACAGCTCAAGCTGTAGTTTATTCAGCCCTGGAGGAAATTAAACAGTCTGTCAAACAAGATCCATTATCTGTCTTGGAAAAAGCCGTGCAAAATGTTTCTCCTAGAATGGAGGTTAGACCAAGAAGGGTGGGTGGCGCCTCATACCAGGTACCGGTGGAAGTACGAGGAGACAGAAAAGAAGCATTAGCAATTAGATGGATTCTGGCAGCAGCCAGATCAAAATCCAATAGTCAGTATCATAGCTTTGGTAAAAAATTAGCAACAGAGCTGATGGATGCAGCAAGCAATACTGGTGCTTCTATCAAAAAGCGTGACGACACTCAAAAAGTAGCCGCTGCCAATCGTGCCTTTAGTCACTTCCGCTGGTAAGCTTATTCTATTTGACTTTTGAGGGTGAATTGACTAATATTTACAAGGTAACCTCCCAATTGAGGGAGGTTTTTTGATATGGATATTAAATTGAGACTTGAAAAAATAGAAATGTGGAAAGATATCTTAAAACAGCTTGAGGCTCATTTGGCAATCATTTTGATCAAAAAAGGTGAAGCTGCTCAAGAGGGTGATTTATCCGAGAATGCAGCTTATACTATGGCAATAGAGGATGCAGAAACTACCAGAGTTAGAATTGGAGAAGTAAAAAAGATTATTAGAGAACTGGAGGGTAACAAGTAACAAGTGTCACCAGTTACTAGTTACAAAACTTATGTTGGTAACAAAGACTAAAAGAGATTTTCCATTAGATCGTATCAGAAATATTGGTATCATTGCCCACATTGATGCCGGTAAAACTACCACCACCGAACGTATTTTATTCTACACAGGCAGAACTTATAAGATAGGGAACATTGACGAAGGGACAACTGTTACCGATTGGATGGAGCAGGAAAGAGAAAGAGGCATCACTATAGTTTCTGCCGCCATCACCACCTTTTGGACTGCCAAAGGCGGCCCGTATAAAGATATAGAAACAAGAATAAATTTAATTGATACCCCTGGTCACGTTGATTTCACTGCGGAAGTGGAAAGATCATTGCGTGTTCTGGATGGCGGAGTGATAGTTTTGGATTCATCTTCCGGTGTTCAGTCTCAAACAGAAACTGTCTGGAGACAGGCTAATAAATATAAGGTTCCTTTAATTGCTTTCGCCAATAAAATGGATGTGGTGGGAGCAGACTTTTTGGGCACTATTCAATCTGCCAGGGATAGACTAGGCGCTAATGCCTTGGCTTATAACCTGCCGATTGGGCGGGAGAATGATTTTAAAGGAGTAGTGGATTTGTTAACCAAAAAAGCTTATGTTTGGGAGGGTGATCCTTCGACAGGCTCAGGACAAAGTGAAACAGGAGCAAAATTTGCAGAAGTAGAGATTCCTCAAGATATGGTATCTGAGGTAGAAAAGTATAGAGAAAAACTGGTTGAGGAAATATCCGGCACAGATGATGTGTTGATGGAAAAGTATTTGGGCGGGGAAGAAATTTCGGTTGAGGAACTCAAAAAGGCTTTACGAAAAGCAGTCATTGGCAACAAGATTGTACCTGTTTTAGCTGGTTCTTCTTTAAGAAATAAAGGAGTGCAGCCAATGTTAGATTGTGTAGTTGAATATCTGTCTTCCCCTCAAGATATTGCTCAGGTAACTGGTCAAAATGCTGCTACCGGTGAGGAAGAAACCAGACTGGCTGATGCCAGTGCGCCGTTGTCTGCTTTAGCTTTTAAAATCCAAGTTGATCCGCATGTGGGTAAGCTTACCTATGTCAGGATTTACTCCGGAACTTTAAAGAGTGGTTCCTACATTTACAATTCCACCAAACAAATTAAAGAACGGGTAGGCAGGTTGCTTCTGATGCATGCCAATGACAGGGAGGAAATTGAAGAGGCTTATGCCGGAGAAATCGTAGCTGCGGTCGGACTCAAGGATACTATTACCGGAGATACGCTTTGTGATGAGACTGCCCCTATTATTTTAGAATCTATCTCTTTCCCCGATCCGGTTATTTCCTTAGCCATAGAACCTAAAACAAAGAGTGATCAGGAAAAGTTGGGTTACGCCCTGCAAAGATTATCCGAGGAAGATCCTACCTTTAGAGTAAAAAGCGATCCGGAAACCGGTCAAACTATTATTGCCGGTATGGGTGAGTTGCAGCTGGAAGTTTTGGTAGACCGAATGAAAAGAGAATTTAAGGTAGAAGCTAATGTCGGTCAGCCGCAAGTTGCCTACAAGGAAACAATCACAAAACCTGCAGAGGGTGAGGGTAAGTATATTCGTCAAACAGGTGGTCGAGGTCAATATGGTCACTGCTTACTAAAAATAGAACCTTTGCCTCGGGGGCAAGGAAGGGAGTTTGTTTCAGAGGTTGTTGGCGGAGCTATCCCCAGAGAGTTTATTCCACCGATTGAAAAAGGAGTTATTGAAAAAGAAGATACCGGAATTTTGGCTGGATATCCGGTAACAGATATCAAAGTCACTGTCTATGATGGTTCTTATCATGAGGTTGACTCTTCTGAAATAGCTTTCAAAATTGCTGCTTCCTTAGGTTTGTCTGAAGCAGCTAAAAAAGCTGACATGATATTGATTGAGCCGATCATGAAGGTGGAAGTCACCACCCCGGAGGAATTTTTAGGAGAAATTATTGGAGATTTATCTGCTAAAAGAGCACAAATTTTATCTTCGGAGTCAAGAGGTAATGCCAGAGTCATCATTACATTAGTGCCGCTAGCAGAAATGCATGGATATGCTACGGCTATTAGAAGCATGTCACAAGGCAGGGCCACTTATTACATGGAAGCAGATCACTATGAACCTGTACCAAGCAATATCACCCAAAAAATAGTAGCCGCCTCCGGATTTACAGGCAGAGTTGAACATTAAAATGATTGAAGGAATTTGGATTTCCACACCTGGTGTGTGAATTCAAAATATCACTCGTTTAATTCGTATAAACGACTTTAAGATTTCGGGGATAGTTTATGTCTTAACCCAAGTTCTAGTTTGCCAGCTGTTGCCAAAAGTCCATAACCGGCCACAACTCCCACAAGAGGGTTTCTGGTTATCTCGCTAACCGCCCAGCCAAACAATGCAGACAATAGAGCAAATCCACCTACAGTAAGTGCAATGATCGGCCAATTAGTCTCTTCTGCCAATTGTCTAGCGTATGAGAGAGGTGTCGTTATAAAATCTTTAGTTAGTTCAACACCTCGACTAATAGCCTCTCCTGCTAACATTTGCTGATCTCCACCTAATCTCTCTGACATAGATAAATGGTAGCCTTCTAAACGAAGTCTGTCAAGGTTCTTGACAAAACGTACGGAATAACGTACACTACTAATATGACTACAGTTTCTGTAACAACCGCCAGAGCCAATCTTTATGATTTAATTGATAAGGTTTCAGCTTCTGGTAAACCTGTAGCAATTACTAATAAGGGTGAAACAAAAGCAGTTTTAATCAGTCCGGAAGAATTGAGATCTTGGGAAGTAACCATGGAGGTAATGAATGATAAAGAGTTGATGGATCAAATCAGAGAAAGTAAGAAAGATATTAAAGCCGGGAGAGTTTACTCTCTTGATGAAGTAGAAAAGGAATTAAGATTAGCAAAGGATGTACCAGGTAAACTTATCAAATCAGGCAAGAAAAGGTCTTAAAAAGCGTGATCAGAAATTCCAGGATAAAGTATTGAAATCTCTTAGGCTACTTGAGGTTGATCCATTCCTCGGTGAAAAAATGGGTGGAGAATTTCATGGTTCTTATAGAATAAAAGTTCCACCCGTAAGAATTATTTACACCCCGGATTTTAAAAATAAAATAATTTTGATCGAGGCTATTGGCCATAGAGGAGATATCTATAAGTAAAAACCCAGGATTTACAGGTAGAGTTGAACATTAAAATCTCTTATAATTTAGCGAATGTTTTCACTCATTCTTTTTTGGGCTGTTTTAATTTTGGGTTTCAGACATGGGATCAGTTGTAGGAATAACTTTGATTATTTTAGGAATTTGGATATTAGTATCCATTTATATTAAAAGAAGCAAGTTTAGATTTATGAGCAGGTGGATGTTAGCTATTGAAGGGATTGGTCGTGTTTATAATTTTTTATCAGGGAAACATGAACATCACAAAATTAAATACCCCAGTGAATTTGGAATAAAAACTTCTTATCTTGTGGGAACAATTCATGGTATTGGAGCAGAAACTCCTACTCAAGTAATACTATTTATTACAGCTGCAGGAGTTGGCGGAGGAATAAACGGAAGTGTTTTGCTGCTGGTATTTGTTATTGGTCTGTTAATTGCTAATTCAGCAATAGTTATATTATTTCTATTGGGATTTGTGAATGTCAAGAAAAACACTAAACTTTATGTAACTTTTGGGATATTGGCAGGCTTGATGAGTTTAATAGTGGGAGTACTCTTTTTGATCGGTAAGTCACTGCTTCTCCCAGCTCTTTCTTAGATGCCTATTGCATTTTGTTATAAGTTATTGTATATTTTATATACCAGCTTGAGGAAAGGGCTGGTATTTTAAGCTAAGTTAATTCTGGACAAAAGAGAATTAATAATGTTAGAATAATAAAAATATGGCAGACGCAAAAAAATTTGATAGAACTAAACCACACGTCAATGTCGGCACCATGGGTCATGTAGACCATGGTAAAACTACTTTAACAGCTGCTATTACTAATGTTTTAGCTGCAAAAGGATTGGCAGAGAAAAGATCTGTTGATCAAATTGACAACGCTCCGGAAGAAAAAGCCCGCGGTATTACTATTAATATTTCCCACCAGGAATACGAAACAGAAAAGAGGCATTATGCCCACATCGACATGCCGGGTCATGCAGATTACATCAAAAATATGATCACCGGCGCTGCTCAAACAGACGGGGCAATTTTAGTAGTGTCTGCTCCGGACGGTCCCATGCCTCAAACCAGAGAGCATTTATTACTTGCCCGCCAAGTTGGAGTTCCGGCAATTGTAGTTTTTTTGAATAAAGTTGACATGGTTGATGACCCGGAACTTTTAGATTTGGTTGAAGAAGAAGTAAGAGACTTACTGAAAAAGTACGAATATGATCCGAAGTCTCCAATAATTCGTGGATCTGCGAAAAAAGCCTTAGAAGGCGATGCAGAAGCTGTTAAGGCTGTTGAGGAATTAATGGCTAAAGTGGATGAGTGGATTCCTACCCCTGTCCGTGATAAAGATAAGCCGTTTTTGATGGCAGTTGAGGATGTCTTTTCAATCAAAGGTAGAGGTACTGTTGTTACTGGAAGGATTGAAAGAGGAGTTGTTAAAGTAAACGAAGAAATAGAAATTGTCGGAATTAGGCCTACCAAAAAAAGTGTTGTAACAGGTATTGAAATGTTTCATAAAATGCTTGATCAGGGAGAAGCAGGAGATAATGCCGGAATATTGCTTCGGGGTATTGAAAAGGATGACGTGGAGAGGGGTCAGGTTTTGGCCAAGCCTGGTTCAATTACTCCGCATTCTGAATTTGAAGCTGAAGTCTATGTTTTGTCTAAAGAAGAAGGCGGAAGACATACCCCGTTTTTCAAAGGTTACAGACCGCAATTCTATGTCAGAACTACCGATGTGACAGGTGAAGTGCAGCTTGCTGAAGGCGTGGAAATGGCTATGCCAGGAGACACAGTAAAAGTTACAGGTAAACTTATTACCCCAGTTGCTATGGAAGAAGGTTTAAGATTTGCTGTTAGAGAAGGTGGAAAAACTGTAGGGGCAGGAGTTATCACCAAAATTATAGCTTAAAATTCTCGTTAGTATAATTGTACTTTGAAAGGGAAATATGCCAAGAGGAAGAATTAGAGTAAAACTGAAAAGTTACGACCACAGAGTGTTGGATAGCACCTGTGAATCCCTTTTGGATACAGCCCTAAGAACGGGTGCAAAAATTATTGGCCCGATCCCCTTACCTACAAAAACAGAAAGAATAACAGTTTTAAGATCCCCACACACTGATAAAAACGCCAGGGAAGCATTTGAAATAAAAACCCACAAAAGAATGATTGATATCGTTGAACCCACCCAAAAAACCATTGATTCTTTAATGCACCTGGAGATCCCTGCAGGTGTTGATATTGAAGTAAAAATGTAAATTTACTCAATAGGACAGTGACCCTTAATAATTAATCTACCTATAGATGGTTCAAATTGAACTTTGACAAGACAACCTCTTTGAGGACAACATTTTGTTTCCCAAAAATCTCTTAAAGCAGCTTGTTCGACTCTAGTAAAACTAGGACAAGTACGAGTTCCTAATTTTTGGCTATCTGTTATAGGGGGATCTAAAAATTCGTATTTTTTAATTTCTGTCATGGTCGGAAGTATATCATAGTTAGATTTAGCACGCAGGCGTGCGTTTACTAAATTCTCGCTTGTCATCACTGACTTCAGTTAGCTTTGTCTGAAAGCCAACAATGTTTTCAGGCCAGAGCAAGAAAGAATTGTATTTTCTTTCTTTACCTTCTCCCTCATATGCTGATTCAGTAATCCTTAAGTACTTCTTGTTATTGGAAGCTACTTTGACATCAAAGAAATAAGTTTTCTTACCAGCTCGAAGAGTTGAAGACTTAACAGTTTGTCGAATACTCTTTTCCATATCTAATTCTCACCCCCTTTCCAGTTACTCGTACCCAGCAATATTTATATCCGAAAATAACCCCAATGTCAAGAGGATCAAACTATATCAACTTTACCCAGTTTGCATTTAGCTTCAAGACTATGTTACAATTTCTACACATGATAAGGTCAGGTTAAATTATTTAACCTAAAATTTCAGTAGATCGCGCGTCGAGTCAAACTCGACAGCCAAGTAGAACTTGGCGTCGGATCAAAAGATACGGCGATTGTAAATAGGCGAGATACTGAGTGAGATCCTGAGAGTAGTCGAAGGACTCACTCTTTTTGTTGGCTAAATTATGATTAATGCATTACTTGGTATAAAAAAGAATATGATAGCTACATATGATGCTCGGGGACGCCGGGTGGGGGCTACTCTTATTCAAGTGGATCCAAACTTTGTTACCCAAGTTAAAACAGCTGATAGCAAAGACGGTTATGAAGCTGTTCAAATTGGGATGGGTACAAAAAAGAGCGTTCATAAACCTCAAGTAGGTCATGCCAAAAAGGCAGGTATAGAAAAAGGGATCCGTTGGTTTAAAGAAGTCAAAATTTCCGAGCTTTCCGGCAATCTTAACCTCCAAAATATTGCAAAACCGACTTTAGATAACATACAACCTGGGCAAGAAATCAAGCTTGACCAGGTTTTTTCAATTGGGGATGCGGTTAAAGTATCCGGAATAAGTCGTGGCAGGGGGTTCCAAGGAGGAGTCAGACGACACGGTTTTGCCGGAGGTCCGAGAACTCATGGACAGTCAGATAGACATAGAGCTTCGGGATCAATTGGTTCAGGCACTACCCCTGGAAGGGTCTATAAAGGTAAGAGAATGGCGGGGCACATGGGTAGTAACAAAGTATCTGTTAAGAACTTGGAAGTTGTAGGATTAGATAGAAGCAAAAATCTTTTAATAGTCAAAGGTGGTATACCTGGTCATGTTAACAGTTTGGTGATGATTACAAAACTTGGCAGAATTAAGGGTTATACTCCTCCGCCTGAAGAAAAGCCGGAAGAAGAGGGTGAAGGGAGCGTTGTGGGTGAAGAAAATAAAAATGAGTCGTCAGTCGTCAGCAATCAGTCTTCAGACAAAGCAGAAGAGCCAAAAGTTGAAAGAAATCCAGAAGGAGGAGAAAGTAATGCCAAGAGTTAAGAAGAAAGCAACAACTAAAAAAGAATCAAATACGCCTCAGAATGATACTAGACGTCTCTTGCTATCTGTTCCTATTTATTCTATTGCTGGTAGAGAAGCAGGAACTATGAGTCTGCCAAAAGAATTGTTCGGTCAAAAGATCAATAAACAATTGTTATCTCAAGCAATCCGGGTTTATACCACAAACAAACAAAGCTTATTAGCTTCAACTAAGACTCGTGGTGAAGTTGAAGGATCCACAGTCAAAATCTGGCGTCAGAAAGGAACCGGCAGAGCAAGGCATGGCAGTGTCAGAGCGCCAATATTTGTAGGCGGAGGAATTGTTTTCGGACCACAATCTAGAAAAGTAAGATTAACTTTGTCTAAGAAAATGAAAAAAGCTGCCCTTTTAGCTGCTTTATCTGCTAAAGCAGCTGATAAGGCTGTAATCGGTTTGACAGGGATTGACAAAGCTTCCGGCAAAACTAAGGAAATAACACAGTTGCTCACGCAACTGAATTCAAAATCATCAAGTGCCTTAATTATAACTGGTGAGAAATCAGACACCATTATCAGAGCAGTTAGGAATATACCAAATGTCAATACTTTTCCTATGAGCTTACTTAACGCCTATGAGATATTAAGACACGAACTGCTGATAGTGACAAAGGAGGCAATTGAAAAGTTATGATTATTCTAAAACGTCCAATTATTACTGAAAAGTCTATGAAACTTGCTCAGCAGGGCTTGTATACTTTTGAAGTGGATAAAAATGCCAATAAATTGCAGATCGGTAAAATGGTTGCTGATAAATTTGGAGTAAAAGTAATAGGGGTAAAAACGATTAATGTTAAAGGAGAAGCAAAAGCACAAAAAAGAGTCCGCAAAACCTATCAGGTTTCAGGGTTTAAAAAAGCTTTGGTGCAAGTTGGTAAGGGGCAAAAAATTGCCCTATTTGAGACACCAAAAGAGGAAAAAGTCACAGTAACTACAGCTGAAGGAGGGCCAATTAAACTTAAAGAGAAAAAGGATATTTTAGGTAGAATAAAAGTCAAAATAGAAAAGACTGCCGTCGGAGCTGCTCCTACAACACAAAGAAAGGTAATTACAGGTAAATGAAAACTCAAAAAAGTTTAAGAAAACTGTTAAAAAAGCACTCGGGCAGAACAGCAGGAGGGATGATTACAGTTAGAGGTCAAGGAGGAAGACAAAAAAGGTATTACAGGGAAATTGACTTTAGACGTGATAAATTTGAAGTGGAAGGTGAGGTAACAGCCTTGGAGTATGACCCAAACAGAAATGTGGAAATTGCCCTGATTAAATATGCTGACGGTGAATATAGGTATATCTTGGCCCCTAAGGGACTGGATGTAAAAGATAAGATAGTCTCTGCCGATAGAGTAGAAGTTAAGGCTGGTAATGCCATGAAATTAAAAAATCTGACTATCGGGGCTTTGGTTCACAATGTAGAGTTAGTACCTGGTAAAGGTGGTCAAATAGGCAGAAGTGCGGGGGTTGGATTACAATTGCTAGCTAAAGAAGCTGGATTTGCCCATTTGAAATTACCATCTGGGGAAGTTAGAATAGTGCCTTTGGACTGCAGGGCCACAATAGGGGTATTGGGTAATGAGGATATGAAACAAAGAGTATTAGGCAAGGCTGGAAGAGTAAGACATATGGGAATAAAACCAACAGTTAGAGGAGTAGCGCAAGATCCGGATTCTCATCCTCACGGAGGAGGAGAAGGCAGATCCGGTATAGGACGTAAAAAACCTATGACTAAATATGGTAAACCGGCTGTTGGTAAAACCAGGGAAAAAGGAAAATATTCAGATAGGTATATTCTTAAAAGAAGAAAATAAAAAAACATATGTCCAGAAGTACAAGAAAAGGACCATTTATAGATGCAAAATTGATGCAGAAAGCGCTAAAGCAAAAAAGCGGAGGCAAATCCCCTATTAAGACTTGGGCCAGGCGTTCACAAATTCCACCCGAATTTGTCGGTCACACTTTCTTGGTCCATCAAGGTAAAAATTTTGTAACAGTATATATTACAGAATCAATGGTTGGTCATAGCTTGGGTGAATTTGCGCCAACAAGATTATTTAGAACTCATGGAAAGGTGACAGAAAAATCAACAGCGAAGACATAAAGAGTGACTAGAGTCTAGACTCTCGACTCTAGTGACTAGACTCTGATTAATATGGAAGTACAGACTATACAAAAATATATACACACCAGTCCTCGTAAATTGAGACTAGTGGCAGACATGGTGAGAAAAATGGGACCTGCTAAAGCACTAGATGTTTTAAGAGTAACTCCAAAGTATGCTGCCAAAGATCTGGCGAAGGCTTTGGAGACAGTTTTAGCCAATGCCAGGCAGTCAGGTTTGGATGTTGAGAGAATTGTATTTAAAAAAATAGAAATAGATGAAAGTATGAAAATGCGTCGTTTCCGGGCTGGTACCAGAGGTAGGGTTAAACCATACAAAAGAAGAATGGCACACATAAAAATAGTTTTGAAGGGAGAGAACACTAGTTCCTAGACTCTAGCGACTAGTCACTAACTTATGGGACAAAAGATTAATCCGGTTGGTTTTAGAATGGGAATTGGGGCTGCTTGGAAGTCACGTTGGTTTGCCAAAGGAGACAGGTATAAACAATTCGTCTTAGAAGATATAAAAATCAGAAACCTTCTAATGAAGAAATTGAGGCCTGCTGGTATTCAGTCTGTTGAAATAGAAAGAGCAATCAATAAATTAAAAGTGGTAATTTTTGTTTCCCGCCCGGGAGTGCTAATTGGTAGAGGCGGTAGCGGTTTAACTGACATTAAGAAGTTTTTGCTTTCCAAACTGGGAATAAAAAAAGAGAATAATTTGGAAGTTACACCAATGGAATTAAAATCTGCTGATTTGTCAGCATATTTAGTAGCTCAATCCGTGGCTGAGCAATTGGTCAAGAGATTGCCGGCTCAACGGGTAATGAATCAGACAATCGATCGGGTAATGAGAGCAGGTGCCAAAGGTGTAAGAATACTTTTATCCGGCAGAATTGGTGGAGCAGAGATTGCCAGAAGAGAATGGAAAGCATCAGGCACCATGCCTTTGCATACCCTACGGGCAGACATAGATTTTTGCGTTTATCCTGCTTTGACTAAATCAGGATATGTCGGAGTTAAGGTTTGGATTAACAAAGGGGAGGTAGCCATTTAATGGCGTTGTTACAACCAAAAAGAAGCAAGCATAGAAAAACATTTAAAGGTAAAAGAGGTGGAGTTGCTACCAGGGGTAACGTCCTTTCTTTCGGCACATTCGGCCTAAAAGCTATGGAAGCTGGCTGGATTAGCGCCAGGCAGATTGAGTCAGCCAGAAGAGCGATGGCTCATTTCACTCAAAGAGGCGGACGTATTTGGATTAGGATTTTCCCCGATAAGCCTATTACCAAACATCCGGCAGAATCAAGAATGGGATCGGGTAAAGGGGACGTAGAAGGATTCGTGGCTGTAGTTAAGCCCGGCCAAATGATTTTTGAAATGGGAGCAGTAACAAAAGATGTAGCAGAAGAAGCATTGAGATTGGCTTCTCACAAGCTGCCTTTAACTACTAAGATTGCGGAGAGGATGTAAGGTGAAGAAGAACGATTTAACACAAATTAAAGGACTAGACCTGGAAGAGTTAAAGCTAAAAGTTAAAGTTTTAAAAACGGAGATAGCCGATTTGGCGCTGGATAAAAATATGAAAAAATTAAAGGATATAACAAAGATTGCCAAAAAGAAAAAAGATTTAGCCCAAATATTGACTGTCTTAAGGCAGAAAGAATTACTTGAAAAATTAGAAAGGAGAATAGTTCCTAGACTCTAGCGACTAGTCACTAATTTATGATAGGACGGGTGATATCAGTAAAATCAAATAAAACTGCCACTGTTTTAGTAGAGAGGGTTACTAAGCATCCTTTATATAAAAAGACTTTTATCAGAAGTAAAAAGTATCTAGTTGATGATGCAATTGAAGTTAAACTTGGTGATATAGTCGATATAGTAAACTGCAAACCCATTTCTAAGAAAAAATCTTGGAAAATTACAAAAGTTTTGGGTAAAAGCTTAGCAGAAATTGCCGAAGAACAGATGAAAGAAAAGGCAGAAGAAGCAATAGCAGAAGTCATGCCGAAGGAGAAAGATAAGGGGGAAGGGGAAAATGGTTCAGCATAGAACAATACTCAAAGTTGCAGATAACAGCGGAGCAAAAGCCTTGCAAGTGATACAGCCTCTTGGAGGTTCCGGAAAAAGAAAAGCTTCCTTGGGTCAGATTGTGGTGGGAGTTGTAAAAAGAGCTGACCCAAACGGGCAAGTCAAAAATCACGAAGTAGTGAAAATTGTCATTGTCAGATGTAAAAAAGAAGTAAGGAGAGCTGACGGTTCTTATATAAAGTTTGATGATAATGCGGGGGCAGTGATAGATAATGATGGTAATTTGCGGGCGACTAGAGTGTTTGGACCAATCGCAAGAGAAGTAAGAGACGCAGGTTTTTCTAAAATTATCTCGCTTGCACAGGAGGTATGGTAATGGCAAAATCAAAAGTCAAAATTCAAAAATCAAAAATAAAGAAAGGCGACAAGGTTAAAATAATGCTTGGTAAAGACAGGGGAAAAGAGGGGACTGTGGAATACGTTTTGGCAAAGAAAAATAAGTTATTTGTCGGCGGGGTCAATCTTTACAAAAGACATGTCAGAAAGCTGAAAGACATTGAGGGCGGAATAATTAATATTCCTAAACCAATGAATGTGTCAAACGTGGCTTTAATTTGCCCGACTTGCCAAAAATCGACAAGAATAGGATTAAAAGTTATGGGAGATGCTAAAGTTAGAATGTGTAAAAAGTGCGGAAAGGAGATTGATAAGGGTAAAGCGTAAACAGTTATATGAATAGATTAAAAGAAAAATATACAAAAGAGGTTCAAAGTAAGCTGCGGCAGGATCTGGGTTTGAAAAACAGACTGGCGGCGCCTCGCTTGAAAAAAATAGTGATTAGTATTGGTCTTGGAGAAGCAAAAGAAAACCAGGCAGTTTTAGACAAAGCGAGAGTTTATCTGTCTGCTTTAGCAGGCCAGAAACCAATGGTGACTGTATCTAAAAAATCCATTGCGAATTTTAAATTATCAAAAGGCCAGCCGATAGGTATGATGGTTACTTTAAGAGGAATTAGAATGTATGATTTTTTGGACAAATTAATCAGTGTAGTTTTACCTAAGGTGAGGGATTTCAAAGGTATATCAGATAAATCATTTGATAGTCACGGTAATTTAAATATTGGTTTGCGAGAGCAAACAATCTTTCCTGAAGTGGATTATAAAACAGTTGATAGAACTAGAGGACTAGCCGTTACGATTACAACCACTGCTAAAAATAAGGAGGAAGGTAAAAAACTTCTAGAATATCTAGGAGTACCTTTGAAGGAGCGAAGCGACTAATATGGCTAAAGTTTCTAACATTGTTAAGACTAAATTTAAATACGAAGTTCAAAAAAGGAACCGATGTCTACGTTGTGGTAGACCACGCGGGTACATTAGGAAATTTGGCCTTTGTAGACTGTGTTTTAGAGAATTAGCACACTTTGGATTACTGCCGGGTGTGAAGAAAGCGAGTTGGTAATGGATCCAGTTGCAGATGCATTAATTAGAATAAAAAATGGTTATTTATCCGGCAAGCAGTCGATTTCTGTTAGGTTTTCCAAACTGA
This sequence comes from Candidatus Daviesbacteria bacterium RIFCSPHIGHO2_02_FULL_39_12, assembly GCA_001777055.1. Taxonomy (GTDB): domain Bacteria; phylum Patescibacteriota; class Microgenomatia; order Daviesbacterales; family UBA10151; genus 2-02-FULL-38-15. The sequence goes on from MFCX01000027.1 coordinate 21,380, forward strand.
CTCTTAACTTAATGAAGCTTTTACAAAAAGAAGGCTATGTCCAGGGTGTGGAACAAAAGGAGCGGGAGATTATTGTTACACTCAAGTACGAGTCAAGAAAACCCGCTTTAAGTGAGATTAAAAGGGTGTCTAAGCCCTCACTACGTGTTTACAGAGGAGTTTCCAAACTACCAACGGTATTGGGTGGTTTAGGTATCGCAATAATTTCTACGCCTAAAGGATTGATGACAAACAAAGATGCTCGAAAACAAAAGATAGGCGGGGAGGTGCTGGCATTGGTTTGGTGAACCAATAAATAAAACCATTATGAGTAGAGTAGGTAATTTGCCAATATCAATTCCAACCGGCGTCACCATTGAGAAAAATGGCCAAAATATTTTGGTCAATGGGCCAAAAGGAAACTTGAAGCTGGAGATTGATCCGGCCATTAAAGCAGAAATTGAACAAAATCAAATTGTTCTAAAAAGGAAAAATGACCAAAAAAGGATTAAATCTCTTCATGGTTTAACCAGAAATTTGTTAAATAATATGATTTTGGGAGTGACGGAAGGATGGAATAAGGATTTAGAGTTGGTAGGAGTAGGTTTCCGGGCACAAGTTTTGAATAACAAATTGATTTTGAATGTAGGTTTTTCTCATCCGGTGGAAGTTGAGGCGACAGAGGGAATAACTTTTGAGGTATTTGATAACACCAAAATTAAAGTATCCGGGATTGATAAACAATTGGTTGGACAAATGGCAGCCAGCATTAAAAAGATTAGACCGCCTGATGTATATAAAGGTAAAGGCATAAGATTTGCCGGAGAATATATCAGAAAGAAAGTAGGCAAAAGCGCCAAAGTCGGCGTAACCGGAGCAGGAGCAGTTAAATGAATAAAAACTTTAGAATAAAAAAACACCTGAAGGTAAGAAAAAAAATCAGCGGTACAAAAGATAAACCGCGCCTGTCGGTTTTTAGGTCGGCTAAACATATCTACGCTCAAATTATTGACGACGAAGCCGGAAAGACTTTAGCGGCTGAGTCTGATCTAAAGCTTCACAAGACATCAAAAAAGGAATTAAGCTTAATAGTGGGTAAAAATTTGGCAGAAAAGGCAAAAAAGCTTAAAATAACAACTGTAGTTTTTGATAGAGGAGGTTTTTTGTACCGAGGAAGGATAACAGAGCTTGCCAGAGGAGCAAGAGAAGGAGGGTTAAAATTCTAGGGAGTATGAATAGAGATCAGAGAACTAATCAAACTAATAGGAAAACATCTGAGCTGGACTCAGAGTTCTTTGAAAAGGTGGTACAGGTAAATAGGGTTTCAAAAAAGACGAAGGGCGGAGACAGAAGATCCCTGTCCGTGTTGGTGGTAGTCGGTGACAGAAAAGGCCGGGTAGGTGTGGGTTTGGGTAAGGCTGCAGAGGTGCAATCAGCTGTTAGAAAAGCAGCTACTTATGCTAAAAAGCACTTACTTACAGTACCATTGAAAGGCAGGACTATTCCTCATCCTATTTTAGTTAAGTATGGGGCAGCCGAGGTTCTACTAAAACCTGCGCCGATTGGTACAGGAGTTATTGCAGGGGGTGCGGTCAGGGTAGTCGTAGAGGCAGCCGGAATTCATGATGTAGTATCCAAGATTTTGGGGACGGAGAACAAAGCATCTAATGTGTATGCAACTTTGAGAGCATTATCTAAGCTGAGGTCAATAAAGGAGGTTAGATGAAACTACATGAATTGATAAAACTCAAGACTAAAAGCAAAAAAAGACTCGGTCGGGGTGTGAGCTCTGGAAAAGGTAAAACTTCAGGCCGGGGTACTAAAGGTCAGAAAGCCAGGGATAATATCTCAATTGGTTTTACCGGAGCAGGCCTGCCGCTTTACAGGAAACTTCCCTTGAAAAGAGGATTGGGTAACCGTCCGGTTTCAGTCAAACCAAAACCGCTGGCTTTAAGCAAGTTAAATATTTTTAAGAAAGGTAGTATAGTTGATCTTGATCAGTTACTGATGAATAAGCTGATTAGCAAAGAAGATTTAAAGACAGGAGTTAAGGTTTTGGGAGAAGGTTTAAACGTAAGCCTAACTTTAAAATTACCGGCCAGCACAAAAGCAAAAGCAGCGATTGAAAAAGCGGGTGGAAAGGTGGAGTATGTCTAGTATACTTGCCCCGCTCATTTCTGCCTTTAAAATTGCCGAACTAAGAAATAAAATTTTTATCACCCTGATTATAGTCATTATTTTTAGAATTGCTGCCCATATTCCTGTGTCCGGCGTGGATTTAGTGGCTCTACAAAACTTATTTGCTTCTAATCAATTCTTAGGATTACTGGATATTTTTTCAGGGGGAACCCTAGCCAATTTTTCTATAATCTCTTTAGGTTTGAATCCTTACATCAATGCTTCAATTATAATACAGCTCTTAACGATGATTATACCTTCATTGGAGGTTCTGTCAAAAGAAGGCGAATATGGTAGGCAAATAATTAACCAATATACAAGATATTTGACTATACCTTTAAGCCTGATACAAGCTATTGGGATGTTTGTCTTATTAAGAAACCAAGGAGTGCTTTTTCAGACAACTCCCCTGCAAATTGCCGCTATAATCGTAGGAATGACTGCCGGGGCGATTTTCTTGATGTGGCTGGGAGAACTAATTACAGAGTACGGTATAGGAAATGGGATTTCACTTTTGATTTTTGCCGGTATAGTCTCGCGACTACCGGTTGTACTTACTCAGACAGTTTCCATCTTTGACCAAACCCAAACTCTGAATATTTTATTTTTCCTCAGTGTTGCTGTTTTGGTAATTGCAGCTGTCGTGTTTATCAATGAGGGTCGAAGGCAAATAAGCATTGTTTATGCCAGAAGATTTATAGGAAATAAAGAAGGAAGTGGCGCTCAAACTTATTTGCCGCTCCGTGTTAACCAAGCAGGAGTAATCCCAATTATATTTGCGGTATCTTTAGTATTAATTCCCTCTTTTGCAGGGTCTTTTCTTGCCAACCTGGCACAGCCCCAACTTGCCTTTTTAGGCAGAATTCTGGCTGCCAATTTTACCCCTGATGGTATTACTTATAATGTTGTTTATTTTGCGCTGGTGGTAGGATTTACTTTTTTCTATACAGCAGTAATTTTTAATCCTACAAAAGTGGCAGATGAAATTAAAAAATATAACGGATTTATTCCCGGCATCAGGCCAGGGACACAAACCGCTGCCTT
>MFCX01000028.1:0-10981 GCA_001777055.1 Candidatus Daviesbacteria bacterium RIFCSPHIGHO2_02_FULL_39_12
CTTTGTGCGGCATTGATCTGTTTAAACTTCTCTTTGGATTCTTTGGACAAAACTAATCCCAAAAGGGCTGTTTTTATACTGAAGCGTAATAAGGGTTTAGATGAAGCAGTCAGCAACTTTTGGCGAAGAAAACTCCTCATAGAACCAATCGCCTTTTTTGAAGCTCAACGTTATTTGAAATCCAGAATCTATGAATTGGCTAAATGAAGATCTTAAAAAAGAGATTAAAAAGATTTTTGAGCCTCGTTATAAGAGATCCTTAACTGATGATGAGGTAACTCAAATAGCCGAGAACCTGACAGATATTATGGAGGCCTTTTTGAAGATGAAGTGGAAACAAAAATATGGACGACCTTGAACTTAATATTAATATCACCGGATTCTCAGCAGAAGTAAAACCAACAGTGCGTGAAGATAACATCAAGGCCTTTGTTACCTGGATATTCCAAACAGAGTCAGCAGCAGTCAAGATATATGGAGGCACCGTCCGGATAAAACCTTTCGGCAAGGACGGTAAACTGATATTAACTTATGAACCGCCGGCTATAAAGACCAGGGGCGGCTACATCAAGGCTATGTTTATTGAAGATAAAATACTGTTTAAAAGGCTCTGTGCGCATACCATCGATTTGTACTGCAAGCTAACCGGCGAAGTGAGAGGAATACTAGAGGATAGGCAAATTTTGTCAATCGAGAGCCAAATCAGAGAGCTTAAAGAGTACGCACTAAAGTATAATTTACAGGTAGTAGATATATTAATTGAGAGTAAAAGCGCACATTACCCTGGGCGTGAGGTGTTTGATGAGATGTTAGTGCATATTAAAAGTGGAGAGGCTAATGGTTTGCTGGTTTGGCATGCTAACCGCATTGCTCGCAACTCAAAAGATGATGGCGAAGTTATCTGATGATTTAAGCGTAGTTGTAAAACGTGGTATCAGACAAAAATATGAGCGCGGTGAATATCCCAACTTTGCCCCGATTGGTTATATCAACACAAAAATATGAACCTCTTATCTCAAAACGTCTGTTTGATGATCTACAGGTAGTCTTACGTAATAAGGCAAAGCCTAAAAAGATGGTAAATGATTGGCCCTATGCAGGACTTCTTAAGTGTGACTGTGGTTGCGGTGCATCTGTAATCTTTGAAACTAAGCGCAAATACTATAAAAAGACTAATCGCTGGGCAGAATATACTTACGCCCGTTCAAGCAAAAGGTGTCGTAAGTGTACTCAAAAGGGAATAGATCTTGAAGAACTTGAGCGTCAGCTGGATGAGAAGATTGCTCCGGTGACAATTGATGAAGAAACATGGCGTTTAGGTATAAAACTGCTTAATGCAAAATATGAATCAGAGGCAAAGCAGCGGGCGCAGGTAGTGGAAAGCCGGCAAAAACAGTACCAAAGGATACAAGGAGAGCTTGATGGCTATTTTAAGATGCGGGCAAGAGAGGAAATGACTGCAGAGGAGTTTACAGTTAAGAAAAAGGCTATCTTTGATGAGCAGGCAAAATTAAAAGAAAAAATAGATGACGGATTAAACGGTCAGCGCACTTGGTTGGAACTTGCTGAGGACTTCTTTACAACAGCCTATCAGGCTCGGGAGATGCTAAGTAGCGATGATTTAGAGGCAAAACGTAAAGCAGTTGCAAAGATCGGTTGGAACGTCTTGTTAAAAGACGAAAAGCTTGTCTGGACGTACCAAAAGCCTTATGACATACTGCTAAAACCAAAGTATCGTTCTGACCTGCGGAGAGGGTGGGATTCGAACCCACGAGGAGCTTGCACCCCTGGCGGTTTTCAAAACCGCTGCACTAGTCCGCTATGCGACCTCTCCGTGGCGGAGGAGGTGGGATTCGAACCCACGATACCCTTACGGATATAGCTCATTAGCACTGAGCGGCACTCGGCCTCTATGCGACTCCTCCGTACAGTCAATTTTAACAGAATGAAAAATAACAATCTAGTTTCTGCACAGTATGATTTGTCAAAGGGTTAATCATGTGATTACCTCGCCAAGGTTATGGCCCAGACTTTTTTGGCGCCAGCTCTTTTTAGCATGTAACAACACTCCCTCATTGTTGAGCCGGTGGTCCAGACGTCATCAACTAGCAGGATATTGGAAGATTGAGATATTGGGATATTAGAAGAGATAGCAAAAGCGTTTTTGATATTTTGATGGCGGTCTTTACCTTTCAGTTTTGCTTGAGGTTTGGTATAACGGATGCGTTTTAAGACATTACAATAAGCCAAACCCAAGCCTTTGGAAACAAGTTGTCCAAGCAATGCAGCCTGGTTAAACCCCCTGCTATTCCCTCTCCACCAGTATAAAGGCACAGGCACAATTGCCCACCCTGCTCCCCTATCTTTTTTTATTTGATCTAAAATAAAAGGCTGGTATTTAACCCAATACTCTAAAGTAATATCAATTAAAATTTGAGCTAAATCTTTAACTCCTTTATATTTTAAGGCTTGAACAGCGTTTTTTAAGGGCGGCTGGTAAAGCCCCAAACTCCATAATCCATCTAAGCCATACTTTCTTCTGCAAATTGGGTGTGTCTGGCCTCCTACGGCCAGTCTTTCACATCTCGGACAGACTAAATCTGTTTGCTGAATATTTTGAATACATTTTTGGCAAAAATAATTCCCCTCTTTTTTACAGCTAACGCATTTTTTGGGAAAAAACAGATCTAAAATTAAGTTCATCCACTCTATTATGTCATTAACCGGATTGCCGCGTCACTCCGTTCCTCACAATGACAACTAAGATTTGTTTTTGAGCTTAATTTATGGTAATATACAATTCTGGGGATGTATAGTCTCGACAGGATTGCTCTTTGAAAACTGCAAGTCGCTTAGGAAACATTAAGCGTTAAATATTGTTTCAAAACACAAACGGCGCTAAAAATACCGTTGCTGACGCTGCTAATGGCGTAAAAGGTTTCATTTTCGGGGTTACACCTGAACTTGGATCCTCTCTCGCTTTAGCTGCTTAAGCTACTTTAGAGATTGTCCTCTTTCTGATGGGATACTAAGGTACGTACAAAGTCAGGATGCTGTAATTTTGGTGTTGGTTGATCCAAAATTACAAAAGACAATTCAATCAGATATTCGTTTTCCTGCTAATTGGTTACAACGTTTATCTAAAAATTAATTAGCTAAGCTTGTAGAAGTTTTTTTAGTCACAATTTTGGACGGGGGTTCAAAACCCCCCATCTCCACCCATTCGACTCGCTGCGCTCGCTCAGGGTAAACCTGCGGGACAGCGAGCCTAGTAAATTTATTCTTTACCTCGGAGTTCTTGTTCCACCCTACGTTGATGGTCTCGTTCTTTAATTATTTTCCGTTTGTCAAATTCCTTTTTAGATTTTGCCAAACCTATTTCCACTTTAAACCTGTTATTTTTTTCATATATAGAAACAGGCACTAAAGTCACAGGTTTTCCAGCAAGTTTACCAATCAAGGAGTTAATCTGATGTTTGTGAAGTAATAGTTTCCTAGTTTTTTGGGCATCATATTCTTTATCTGCAGCCTGATTGTATCTTGGGATATTGACATTGATTAAAAACGCTTCTCCGTTTAAAACCCTTATATGGCTTTCCCCTAAATCAATTCTGCCGGCTCTGATAGATTTGACCTCAGCACCGGATAAAACAATTCCAGCTTCCAGATGTTCAAGAATATGATAATTGTGTAGGGCCTTTTTGTTGATAATGCGCATAGTGACTAGTGTCAAGAATCTAGAGTCAAGATAATTGTACTAGATTCTAGACTCTAGCGACTAGTCACTTATTTGAGGTCTACAGAGTAAATCTTACTGCCATCAAGCAGGTACACTTTTTTACCTTTTTCATCTACCGCCAAGTCTGAGGCTGTAGCAAATACGCTACCGTTCATTTGCCCTTTATAGCTGCCGGTTTTAGTTAAAATCAAAAGCCTTAAATTACCTGAATCCAAAACATATAAATTATCCGTATCTGATGAGACGAAGAAACTCTTTGGCTCCTTCACTCCCTTGTCCAAACCTTCATAGCTGAAATTGTCTTTCACCCCCCTGGTAAATCGTAAAATCTCTCCTCCGTTTTTTAATATATAAATTGATGACTCAATTTGCATCTTTAAAGCATTGGCAAAATCCACCTTGGTGTTTTTGGTTAAATATTCCCTTTTATCCGAGTAGCCCTCATTGGTGGCTATATATTTCCAAATTTGCCCTGTTGGATCTAACAAATAAACATTGCTGGCAAAGCCGTAAAGATCTGCAATTTTACCTAAATCCTCATCTTGTTTAACCGCAACAGCAATTTTTTGATTGGTACTGTCAATTCTTAAAATTCCCTTATCTTCAGAATACACAAAGGCTAATTCTCCGTTTAAAGAAGCGAGGTGGGCATTTCCTAATTTTTCAGAACCGGCCAAAATCTGATTGCTCTTTTTGGTTAAATCAATGTCGATTAAAGTTTTAGAGATTGGATCCAAAAGCAACAGCTTGCCTGCAGACAAACTCATCCGAGCAGCGCGGAAATTTTTCTTTATTAAATCCGTATCCAAAAATAAAGGAAAGTCTGAAACTGAAGATTGCTGCAAAATAGAATCCGATTCTTGCTCAATTTGTTTTTTAAAATTTAAAGCTTCCGAATCTTTTGGCCGCAAATTTAAGGCCCTGTTCAACTCGTTTTTGGCCGAATCAAGCTTAGCTTTAGCCTCAGATGGATTCAAAGAAGCCAAGCCTTTAGCAGCATTAAAGTCATCCCTGGACTTTTGCAAAACTTGATTGAAAGCAACTAAGTTTTGAGCGTCTTTGCTTAGTTTGATCTTAAAACCCACCCCCAAACCGATAATTAATATTAAAATCAAAGCAATAATCAGCCTGTTTCTGTTATCTTTAGGAAAGTAATCTTTGATTATTTTGACATAAGTTAACAGATTAATCTTGGGGAACTTAAGGGAGTAAGAAACAACCGGATTATCAGTAATTTGTTCTGTTTGGACCTTGGATGCTTGATCTTCAACTGCCACTGCCAAACCGGCCAGGCTTTTATTTTCTGCATTGGCAGCGCCGATTCTATCGGTGATCTCTTCCTCAAAAGACTCCAGCGGTAAATTTAAAGACTTCTTCAAATCAGCATCCAAAAAATTTATTAAGCTTTTGGTGGCAAAAAGCAGCTTATCATCCGGTTGCAAAAATCCGGAAATAAGCTGTTCATTTGCGCCAACTGTAAGTAAAGAAGATAATTTATCCCCTCTTTTAAGATAAATTTCAACTTCACCTTTGGCAATAAAAAATAGGACTTTGCCGGATATTGAGCCAATAAGCAAAGAAAACTCCTGCCTGCCGGCAGGCAAGTCCTCCTTGGCAAATTTTTCCCCGGCTTGTCCATAAGCAGCTTTTAATTTTTCAGAAGGACTGCCTTCAAAATCAAAATAGAAATCCGAAATTTCAGTCAGGAATTGCCTGCCTCTGGTGAAAGCATCATCGGAAGATAAATCCAAAACAGCCAAAAAAGTATTATCTCCATCCTGGGAGGAAGAGATAACCTGAGCAGCTTTTTGGTCTGTATTTAATCCGACAACCTGAACAACGTTAAATTTCATAGCGCTCCCAATACCAGCACAATCAAGCCCAAGATAAAACCGGCATGAACAATGGCAATAGCTTTCACCACAGGCGAAACATGGGTAATTAAGGTTTTACTCATCAAATCCACCTGCCTTAGGATAATTAATGAGAATATAGCGTAAAAAACCAAAATTAGCAAAATTACCGCCTTAAATACGGTCAGAGACAAATTTAAATCAAATACACCGGACTGAGCAATCGGCATTCTTACCCCTTTTTTCCGTGAATCTTATGCGCTTCATCCAAAATAAAGTCAGCTACATGGTGAGGCCTTAGGACAGAATGAAAATCAATATTCCTGGAGGTACCGGCTGTTTGGATAAAAACATCTCCGAAGTGGAAAATGGCATTTAACAGCCCGCCCATAAAAGAGGAGGTGTCTTCAATATTTCTAAGCGGGGCTACGTCTATGTTTTTGGAAAGCAGCGAATGAAAATCAACATCTATAATATTTTTGTTTGTCACAATATAAACATTAAAATACCAGTTTAAAAAACCTTCAAAAACAATTGTTAAAGTAAGCAGATAGTTAATGATTAAAAACAGTATGCCATACAAAGACGGAACTTGAGGGAGATTGATATCTAATAAATTAAGAATGGAGGGCAGAAAAAAGGGGAGAAGAAAAAGCAAAACGGCGGGAATTATCCAGCTTAGGTTGGTGATAGGATGAGCTCTTAAAAGCAATAGGATTGTTTCATCCTGGTCCTGGCCTTCAAAACGGCAATTTATAGGGCGTTCAATGTAAGCAGAAAACATCAAGCTGAGTATAACACTTTTTAGAGTCTAGTCGCTAGAATCTAGAGTCTAGGAAAAACAGTCTAGACTCTTGACTCTCGACTCTAGTTACTATTTCTGCTCTATATTAAACAATGGTCCGACAATTTGAATATTGGCAGGAGCGCGCAGGTTAAAAAAGTTTTTGAAGTCTGAGCCGTTAAATGTTTGAGAGGGCGCGTCTCCGGAAAAAGTAACAGACGCGGTTAAACCTTGGGAAAAATCTGCGGAAACGGAAATAGAAGAAATACCATTAAATGGGGCACCTCCTCTTGATTTTAACTCCTGTTTAACCCTGTCAATATCCCAATTTTCAGCGCCTTCCGGATTTGGTTTATCCGGCTGGTAAAGATGGGAGCTTGTTCCCCCATCTCTTTTAATTAGCATAATCACATTGACAATATCCGCCACCTCTTCTGATTTAAGCCAGGCTGATTTGGCATATTCACTTCTAAATCCCTGAGCAGAATAAAAACAGGGTGAGTCTTTATCATAAGCTTTGGCAAAAAGATCAGAGAAACTGCCAATGTCTCCCTGAGTATCCCTGACCCGCTTAGTAAAAGATCTGGCTCCCCAGCCAATATCCGAGGCAGTAAAAGTATAACCTCCGTCAGTTGAGGAATACCAGGCAGATACAGGAGAGCTGTCCGAAATAAGAGTTTTACCCTCTGTGCTTTTGACTGCCTGCTCCCAGTTGCCGCCTTTATTGCCGCCTTTGTAGACCTGGCAAGCTTGAGTAGTACAAATTTCTTTGGAGCCGCTGCCGGTATAAGACAGCGCATAGGAGCGGGCAGCAACAGCCTGGGCTTTTAAGGCCTCTATCGGCCAGGAATCCGGCATTTCATAAATTCCCAGCAGATATGTTTCAAGCGGCATGGAACCGAAACCGGAAACAGAAATATTGATATTCGGCCTTGTTTCAAAACTGAAGTTATCAAAATATACCCTTAAAATATCTTCATGGTTTTGACCTGATTGAGCCCTGCCTAAAGCGCCATACTGATTCATACCTACCCTGTGGGGAATTCCAAAAGTGAAAAAGGCAAAGGCCGGCCTGAAGGGCGGGTCCGCTTTTCTGTCATCAGTGCAAAACAGCGGGCCTGCGCCTAAAGAAGTCGGCAGATTCAAACCGGCTTGTCTTTGAGCAATAATTTGTTGCTGGCGGGCAGAAAGCTGGGCAATTTTACCTGCTAAATCAGACTGATACGCTTTGGCTTTTTTAATTTCCCCGCCTAAAAAGGAAGCATTTTTGTCTACATCTGCCTGGACTGCAGCCAGCCTTCCTTTGTCTTTTTCCAGCTTGGTTTTCTCGGTCAGCAAATCTATTACCTCAGAGGTGATGGCTACAATTACTTCCCTGTCTTCTCTGGTGACAGACTGACGGTAAGAAAGTTCCCTAAAAATATTGCTTGAGTGAATAGAGGACAAAATTACCATAAGCGGGTCTGCCAGGTAGGAACGGATGTAATATGCTTTAACCCTTTTTTCCAGTAAGGCTTGCTGAAGGGCTAACTTGTCTTCCCTTAAATCCAAATTCTTTTGTTTTTCCAAAATGCCGGCAGTTAAATTATCAATGGTGGCTTGAATTTGCGCCAGCTGCCTTTGCAGTGATTCCAGCTGGCCTTCCAATGGTTTGGTGGCATTAACGGATAACTGCCTGGCTTTATTTAACTGATCAATCTGGCCTTGTAAATCCGAAATTTCATCAGCCTTAACAGGCAGAACGTAAAGTGTAAAAGTCAAAGTGCAAAGCAACAGCGTAAAACTTAAAACTTTTAAGTTTTGAATTGTAGTTTTGAGTTTTGCCCGCCCCGCTTCGCGGAGCGAGACCGGGGAGTTTTGAGTTTTGAGTTTGACGAAGGAACTCATGCTTTCAAATTTTACCATGATAGGAAATCTAACACTACCCTGAAGTTAATGTCCAAAAAAGTAGAAGTTCAGGAGTTGCCAAAACTTTTATTGTTCGGGGCTGAAAGCCGAGAACTAAAAGAGGTATAGACTTCTCGCTTACGCTCGAAGAATAATTCCTTTGTCAAACCCTGAACGACTATCCAAAAAACCATTGACATTTATTACAAAAGTAATATAATTGTATTATAATCCACAGGATTACAAGAAACGTAGTGATTATTATGCAAAGAACTGTTCTTCAGGTCCCATTACCAAAAGAATTAAAGATAAGCGCTAAAAAGGCTGCACAAGATGCCGGCTTTTCTTCCCTACAGGAAGTTCTGAGAGTTTTTATGAAAAAATTTGCAAGTAAAAAAATTGATCTTGCTTTTGAGGAAGAAGTTACTTATCTTTCTCCCAAGGCAGAAAAAAGATATCTTAAAGCTACGGAGGATTTTAAAAAAGGTAAAAACGTTTATTATGCTAAAGATGTTAAAGAGTTCTTCAAGCAATTAGACCAAAGTTAAATGCAGATTGTATATCGTAAACAATTTGCTAAACACCTAAAACAAAGAATTAAACCTTTCCCAAGTTTATATAAAAAATTTAAAGAACGAGTTGAACTTTTCGTCCAATCTCCTGATAATCCTATGTTACAAGACCATCAACTAAAAGGAGAAATAATAAGGTTCCGGGCATTTTCAGTTACTGGAGATATCAGGATTATCTATCAAAAAGAAAAAGATTATATCTATTTTGTAGATATCGGTACTCATAATCAAGTTTACTGACTTAAGATTAATGCAATTAAAAATCTTTAGACTAGCGAATTTTGCAAAGCAAAATTAAAAATTAAGTTGCTCAGAGCTTGGAAACTATGCTAAGCCACAACTAGTTCACATAGTTGTACTAAGCTTTGGATAATATCCAAGATTAACATTATGTACATTAGGTAGGATATTGACATTTTGGTAACATGGTATTATCATATGAATTATGATCACTCAAAGAATGAGCGCAAAAGAAGCACGGGATAACTTTACTGACCTACTGGGTACTGTTTATTATGGTAAAGAATCGGTTGTAGTAGAGAAAAAAGGCAGACCATTTGCCGTAGTGATAAATCCCAGTGAATATGAAAACTATCAAAACTTTAAAAAAGCAGCTAAAAAGCGCTTCTTTGAACTAGTGGATGAAATTCAAGCTGCCAATAAAGGTAAATCTTTTGATAAGGTTTACAAAGATGTAACTAAAATTGTTGAAGAAGTCCGTAAAGAGCGCTATGCCAAAGGTAAGTAAATTAAAAGTTGTAATAGACACTAACCTTCTAATCAGTGCTATTATTACTGCGCAAACTAATCCAGATAAAGTTATTCAGATATGGAAAAAGGATATCTTTATTCTTCTTGTTTCACAACAACTGATGAGTGAGCTTGAAGATGTTATTTCCAAGAAAAAGTTTTTAAATTATCATGCTGTATTTAAAGAAAGAGGTGAAGAGCTTATTGCATCCCTGAAAGCAGCAGCTGAAGCAGTAGATCCCTTGCCAGTTAAGAAATTACCGATTCATAGCAGAGATCCAAAAGATGATTATCTTTTGGCAACTGCCTTTGGAGGAAAAGCTGATTATTTGGTTACAGGAGACGAAGATTTGCTTATACTTAGCAGTAACCCGGGGTTGGAAACACTTAAAATTGTTTCAGCTAAACAGTTTTTATCTCTTCTTTAATTTTTTCATAAACGAATTTTGCAAAGCAAAGTCTGATTTAACGAAGCAAAATTAATAGGTAGTCCCTAATCCCAAATTGTACTAAGCCACAACTAGTTCACATAGTTGTGGTAAACTTTGGATAATGTCCAAAAAAATACTCTTTTTAATCCTTTTAGTCTTTTTATTAACCACACTATTATTGCCCAACGCATCGATAGTATCTGCTGACAGCAACTGTGAAATTACTCTTATCCCTTCTTCCTTAACTAGAAATACACCACCCTTGTCCAATTCCATACCAGATTCTGAAAGATGGATTCAATTTATGATTCAACCTAGAGATGCAACTGCTAAATATAAACTGGTATTCCCTCGTATAGCCTTACAGTTCGACGAGACAAGAGATAATTTATACGCAAGATCAGATGGAGCTCTTCTGGACCCGAATGGTAATGGATTTCCCAGCCTTCATTATAATCCAGGAGATGTTCTCTTTAAGCCAGAACGCCACACTTTTTATTTAGAGAAAAAAGGGTCGCCAGGAAAGTATTGCGAAGGAAGCTATGAAATCAAACCAGATCTTTCGGGCGGCATACAAACTTGTACGCTTAATTTTTCTCCAAAGCCCGATGAAACAACCAATATAACCGTTGACGGTTCTGTTAACCCAGCAAATGAAGCTTACCAATTGAGTATCACAGGAACCGCTAGAAAGAATATAAAACTTACAGTTGATAGCAATGGGACAATCGCTTCAGCCACCATCGGGCAACTTAATCCTGGGTCTTACACAGCTACCTTGCAAAAAAAAGGTTTTGAGACGACTGGTCATCCGCCGATAACAGTAGAAGTTTATAAAGATACAAATTGTCAATACAAGCTAGACGTTACACCAACAGGTAGCCAAGGCGATGCTTCCCAAATTGGCAATGCCGGACCCCTTGGAGCGCCACCTTCTCCTGTTTCTAAAAAATGCGGGGATAAAG
>MFCX01000028.1:10996-23832 GCA_001777055.1 Candidatus Daviesbacteria bacterium RIFCSPHIGHO2_02_FULL_39_12
AAATAATTTGTGCCAAGGGAGGAGGGCAAGAGGCTCCTGGTTGTACTGATGCAAAATATCCAAATGGCTCACCTAACCCCGGAATTGCTACTGCTATTGGGTGTATACATACTAATCCTGCAGAATTGACTCAAGATATTTTAAAGTTTGCTGTTGGAATTGGAGGAGGGTTGGCGTTTTTAATGATGTTACTCGGAGCATACCAGATGCTGACTTCTGCCGGAAATCCGGATACTCTCAAAGCCGGCAGTGACAGGTTAACCAATGCCGTAATTGGACTGCTTTTTATAATATTTTCCGTGCTTTTGATGCAGATTATCGGGGCGGGGATTTTGAATATACCGGGATTTAAGTAGTGTCTAGAGTCTAGAGTCTAGAAAGACAGAAAACACTTTTATCAAATTGCTATTGCATCCTTAACAGAACTAGAATTCTTCATTGATTTTGCTTATGATATGAGAGAATATTAGATATTCATACAGAAACAGCTAGGGTGTTAAGCGGTTTATTAAAATCCACTTGACTCTAGACTCTAGCGACTAGTCACTAACTATGAAACAACTCACTTTACAATTACCAGGAGCTCAAGAAATACCTAATCTGCCTGTCCCTACGCCAAAAGGGTTTACACAACAAGATGTGTTTACTAACCTAGGAGGGTTTTTAAGTTCTATTCTAAATGTTATTTTTTATATTGCTTTGTTTTTAGCCTTTTTTTGGTTAGTTTGGGGTGCTTGGGCTTATCTTTTTTCAGGCGGAGAAAAGGAAAATTTGGCCAAAGCCCGGGCCAGAATTCAATATGCCATTATCGGGTTAATCGTAACATTACTGGCATTTGTGATAGCTAAATTTGCCGGGGAGATTTTACCGCCGATGCAGGGAGGAACGCCATTCTAATGAAAGTCAAAAGTCAAAAGTCAAAAGTCAAAACTACAGCTAAAAGCTTAAAACTTTTAACCTTTACGCTGTTGCTTTACACTTTGACTTTTACACTTTACGCTTCCCCAGCCTATGCTGATGTTAAAATCGGCGAGGTCTTCGGATTCGGTAGCAAGTGCCCGGATAATTCCCCTGCGGCCATCTGTTCTCTGGGGCAAGCTACCAGCAAACTGGTGATACCGGCGTTTTCCGTTTCTACTGCAGCGGTAGTGATTTATTTTTTACTTGGGGCATTTAAATATTTAATGTCCGGAGGCAGAAAAGAAGAGATAGAGGGAGCCAGAAATATGATCTTTCATGCTATCATCGGGTTTATAATACTGATGTTTGCTTTTTTGATATTACAGTTTTTATTGTTTAAACTATTTGATATAAAAGAATTTGGTATTATTGAAATATAAGTATGAAATCTTCGGAAACAGAGATAAAAGACGTATTCGGAATAATCCAGCCTCCTGCGGCAATAAGGGAATTTGCCGGCTCTGATACGACAGGGGCTGCAGGTATCAGCAAATTTTTAACTAATTTAGTAGCCCTCTTTTTCTCAGTAGCAGCAATTGTGTTAATTTTTATGCTGCTTTGGGGAGCGTTTGACTGGATCACCTCTGAAGGCGACAAGGAAAAATTGCAGTCTGCCCAGAGAAAAATTATCAGTGCTATTGTTGGCATTGTGCTTTTTGCTATAGCTTTTGCGGTAATGAGTGTTTTGGGTACATTTACTGGTTTTACTTTCTTTACAAAGTAAATTTTTGTACGACTACTTGACAAGTATATATGATTATGAATAAGATTAACTTAGGATGAAAAAATTAGCATTCCTGACAGCAATTTCTTCGTTTTTGACTCCTTCTGTTGTCTTGGCAGAAAACATACAGATTACTAAACCTCAACAAGGATTTACTACAATTGGAGACTTTATCAGTAAAGTATTAACTTTTGCTTTTCTGATAGCCGTCTTAGTCGTTTTGGTAATGTTAATTTGGGGGGCATTTGAATGGATTACTTCAGGCGGAGACAAAGAAGCTGTTGGTAAAGCTAGGAGTAGGATAATTAATGCATTAGTTGGTTTAGCTGTTTTGGCAGTAGCATTTGCTTTAACTCGAGTAGCTGCTCAATTCCTAGGTTTTCCTGATCTTAACAATATTCCTATACCAAGTCCTGATCCAAATGCATCTGGTTCTTAAGCTACTTAATTCTTGATCTTTATTACTTTTTAATGGTAAGCTGGTATTATGACACCCCCGGCAGGATTAGACCAATTTGAACAAGTCTTTACCGGCTTTATCTCTGCAGTGGTATATTTAGCCTTTATAGCCTCTTTGGTAATGTTAATTATGACCGGCATAAAATACTTAACGAGCGGAGGGGAACCAAAGGCAGTCCAGGCAGCTCACCAGACAGCCACCTGGGCGCTTTTAGGAATTCTCTTTTTTGCCATTGCCTGGCTGTTGCTCAGATTGGTTGAAAGTTTTACCGGAATTCCGGTTACGGTTTTTGATATCAAGGTTTTATGTGTAGGTCCAACTTCTGCATTAGATTTCTGTAAATCACCTTGACCACGTTCAGTTTACTACATAGTCATTCCTAAAGAGGTTAGGAAAAAAGAGAAATAGAGAAGATCAGAAACGAGAAAGATAATCATGCTATCTGAGCTAAAATAGCATAAGACTTTACCCTGAGTGGAATCGAAGAGTTGCAAATAACCAAGGTTTTGGAGTAATGTTAGATTATGACACAAAAGTGTAAAGTTATAGTTCAAATCTCAAAACTTTTCACAACTTTTTACTTTTTACCTGTACTTTTTACTTTTGCCTTTTTACTTTTTACTTTACCTCAACCTGCTTTTGCCCAAACCCCTTCATCCACCTCGGGGGAGCCAAAGCTCTCCGGGGAGTCCACCGGACTCCCGTCCGCACTGCGTGCAGGACCCCCCGAGGTGTCTCAGGCTACCCTGCCGCCTACTGTTTCCCCTACTTCTCCTTTATATACCGATCTTCTGGTCAGCAATCTTTTCCATACGTTTTCCTGTTTAGGAATCGGGCAATCCGTAATTGGCCAGCCTTGTTTAACTTACCAATTGAGCAAGAATGCTCAAGGTATGATTCAGGGCATGCCGGTTTTATCTCAGGTTGATACTTCAGGTGGGGTTTTGGGCACAACTGCCAATTTAATCGGGCTTTTGTATACTAATCCTCCTGTGAGAACAGCTGATTATTTGGCATCAGTAGGGAAGGGTTTGGGGATTGTTAAAGAAGCTAATGCCCAGGTAGTCGGCTCAGGACAGGCAGTACTAAACCCCATTTTAGGACTTTGGACAATTTCCAGGAATATCTCTTATATTATTATGATTATTATTTTTGTGATTATAGGACTCATGGTGATGTTCAGGACAAAAATCAACCCCCAAACAGTGATTACAGCCCAGGCAGCCTTACCAGGATTGGTATTAGGTCTAATTATGATTACCTTCAGCTACTTTTTTGCAGGGCTTATTTCCGACATGGCCTTTGTGGGAACGAATGTGGTGGGATATTATTTTGCAGCTGCACAGGGCCAGACCAGTGACACTGAAAGAACAAACCTAGCGCAAAAAATTTCCGATGAAAGTGTTTTAAGTATTTTTAGTAACTTTGTAGGCATCGTAACCCAGGGAAAAGCAGAAAGTGCCGTAAATGCTATATTCGATAATCTAAGTGGAGAAATCCAAGGATGGCTAAGGCTTCTTACAGGCTTTATCGCCGCTCAATTTGTTAGTCCCTTAACATCAGCTATTCCTCCACCATTGGGGCTGTGGTTAAGTCCGCTAATAAGCGCAGCAGCCGGAGGTATTGTAGGCGCCACTACTTCATTTTGGTTAGGATTCATATTAAGTTTTATTGCCATGCTTGCTTTAATATATCAGATGTTAAAACTTCTATTGCGATTGGTCAGCAGTTATTTAACCATCATTTTCCTGACAATCTCAGCACCATTCCAATTTCTGTTTGCATCCTTACCGGGAAGACAGGGAGTTACCACAGGTTGGATATTGAATATGCTGGCAAATATTTTAATATTCCCAACTGTTTTAGCTGTGTTTTATTTTGTTGCATTTATATTGGGACAATCTTTCGGTCCGTTAAAAGTTTCCAGCCTAAATCAAAAACAAGATAATATTTTTATAGCTTCCGTAAAGGCAGAAGAACCTAACAATCAACCTAATATGATTGTAGGTAAACGTATTTTTCCTCTGTTTGGAGGACTGGATTTAAGTTTCATTAAGATTATCTTAGCTTTTGGAGCTTTAATGGCTTTACCTAGCATTCCTGATTTAATTGTTAAAACTGTTGGCAAAGCAGGCCAAGCCGGACAGATACTTGGTCAGGAGATAAGTGAAGGCATTAAAAGCGGTAGAGGATATCTCGCTCAAGGACAAGGCGCAGCAGGTGGACAATTAGGAGGCTGGAATAAAGCGTTTTTCGGAGAAACAATGGGACCTGTTTGGAACCCTGAACTTACTCCTTTACGCGACAGAGCAGGCAATTTCACTGGTCGCTATAAAGGTGGCTTTGCTTTCCCGAGAAGACCAGGATTAATACGATAAGTCGACCTTAAAGAATAGATATGTAGCGAAATAACTGTCAGTATTTCCCCTTACCCCATTAGTTAGATAGGAGTTCTGGTAAAGTTATATATACAGGCTATGGTTTTGAATGGCAGGTCAAGATTTTGTTGATTTAATCTTCCTCTAAACTTCTGGGACAAGATATTAAAATGTTTAAGGTAGGAAAATGGATGTTCTACCCTGACCCTGATGCTTGAGATAGCCTTATTATTTGCTTTCTGGCTATCAGTCAGCTCTTTGTTAGGTGGTTTCTTCTGAGGTAGGATCATCTTTAATCTCGGACTTAAATCATCTGTTCCCAGATAACCTAAATCTCCCATACCCATAGCCCTCTCAGGCAGATACAGCAAGTGTGAATCCTGTTCAAACAGTTTCTTATCATGGATGGTGCCGGGAACTGTATCTGATACAGTTAATATTCTGTTAGTTTTAGGTGAAACAAAGATCTGGTTTTTAACAGTATGGTGTTTCTTCTTCCCTGAGTAATGGTTTGTCTGGGTCTGATTATCCTTTGGCCTCTGAATACTCCTTTCAGTACAGTCAACTATGAACTGTTCGAGCTCGGGATATTCCTCCAGCCATAGATGATACGAGCTGATTTTTCGTCTAGTCTTAAGTGATAACTCATATCCTAAAGTAGAAAAAAGTACTGGAGCCAAGAATTTAACCCACAGCTGGATATTCCTTTTATCCAGCTGGTAGATGGTTTGAGCAAACCTGAATGTTGGATATGTTTTATAGTAAAAAAGGATGAAGAAGAGTTTCTGGTAATCATCTGCTAATTTGGCTTTTCTTCCTCCACCCACCTCCCGTAGTCTTTTCCTATTGTAGGCCTTCTTAGTTTCAGCCAATCTTAAAGCTTTAGAGAATTTAGGCAGTAATTGTTGAAACTCACTAAACTTAATGCCAATTACATATTGAAAAAGTTCCGGATGTTTGAGAAGATATTCCTGGTTTGACATTTAAGGCAGGTCTAACTGGGAAAATTAAGCCTGCCTTAATATTAACAGGTATTATTTCGCTACAAGTTTAATTACTTTCTGTGGTAACTGCTTGGAAACACCTGCATCACGAGTACCACGCGCCTGTCTCCATGCTTCATCTAAGATACTTACTCCATCCGACGACCAACTGTTTTTAATAGTAATAAACCTAAGGAATGTTTCAGCATCTTTGTTGACCTCCAATCCTCCCTCTTCTTGTCTGATACCTCTTTTTGAAGAAAGCCACCAATTCAAAATTCTATAATGCCATCTTTCGCCCATTTCAAGACCTATTCCAGAACCACCCGCACTACGATTATAACCTAGCTGCGCTTCCAGGAATATATTTAATGGCGCTTCTCTTTTTAAAATTTCTCTGGTTACATCAACAAGATCCTTTCTAGTACTAGGAAAAAGCGGATGTTTATTCATATAATCTGAAGGGTCAGGTGCTTCAATATAATCAAGCATATCCAGAGTTGCTCCACCAGTTTCCCCACTTTGCGGTAATTTTGGCAAATACTTCAGTATTTGAGCTGAATCTACTGTGAGTTTATCCCAAAAAGACCAACTTGTTTCTCCTCTTTGTTCATCTATTGATGTTTCTCCGCGCTGTCTCCAACCCTGCGCGTCTTTAAAACCTGCTGCGATTTGTTTCAATCCCGGCTCATCTATATGTTCTTTATTAACATTAAGAATCAAATCCGGCAGATTTTCAGCATCACATTCTTCAGCAAGGCTGGATTTTAAAAGAGGAACAAACGGTAAAAGTTCCCATGCCCTACCTATTCTTTCCCTTTTATTAGTCATCCAATATTCCGGCAAGTATTGCAACCTCTTAACCCCCCAAGGGATATCCTGACTTCCATAATAAATCCGGTCTGTCGAAAATTTACCTTCTATATTACTTCTAGAATCACATCTCATATTATCAGCACTGTCTATTGCGTCAGGCTTGAAAGTCGCTTCCCAACGGGCCAATTGCCTAACAGTAATATGAAATATTAAAGAATCAGTGATTGCATCTTCAAAAAGCTCTTTCAACTTTTCATCCGGTAATTCTTCTAAGGACTTTCCGTCTATCTCTGCCTTGTCCAAAGTGGTAAAATCACCCCTTCCTGATTGATCCAATCTTTCCAAAATCTTTTTTATAAAAGGCTGCCTACCTTTTTTGGCTTCTCTCATGGCTGTTAAATTAGCAAATATTTCTCTGGATGCTTTATAATTACTAATGAAATTATCCCTCACCGGATTGAGTTCATTCTTGTTGACTATGTCTTCAAAGGTGTATGTGCGAGGGGTACCGTCTGCATTTTTTTCTGTAGAACTTTCAAAGACAGCTTTGTAACCATTATCCCGCAAACTTTTAGCTGCTTTCAAAAATGCGGTAAATGCCTCTTGCGTAATCCCAGTATCTTCAAGCCCTTTAACTAATCCTGTAATGATTTTCTCTTTTCCTTTTTCATCTTTATATTTTATTACTGGCTTTCCCTTGTCATATACCCAGGGATGTGTTGCCCATTGATAAGCTCTCCACCGCATTCGTGCCGGGCTATCATTATTTTTTTTCATTGCATCCAGGATAGCGAATTTGTAGACATAAGTTACATCCTCAATACTGATATGCTCACCGTTTTCCATGATTATTGAAGGGGCTCCTAGACGGGCTGATTCTCCAAAAATATTAAACACCTGCCAGGTAGTTTCAATAGCGCTCTTAGCTTGAACCAGTAATCTATCATATTGATTCTGCAGTTTTGTATACTGCTCCTTAGCCTTTCTCAGGCTTTCCAAATCTTTGTCAGTTACTTTCTTCTCATCATTTGCCTTTTTAACCCGTTCAAATTCAACTTTATACTCATCTTTAGCAACAGAGGCCTTCTCTTTTGGTTTAGAATGCCTGGGCTCAAACTTCATCCTCAAAAAATCCTGCCATGTGGTTTGTTCCATCAACTCTGTTGGCGTAGCTGCTTTAGCCTGATAATTTACCAACTCTTCCGCTAATTGTTCTTTAATTTTATTTCGCAAAGTTCGCTGAGCCCAAATGTTTTTCGTACCCTGTCCTTCAAACCCGGCAGGCTGGAATAGTAAACGGTTCTTTGGATCTAAAAATAGCATCATGGCCGGGGCAACCAAACCGTTATTCATATCCAAAATCCTTATCATTTTGTCAATCCCGATCACACCTCCCCATTTCTCATATAAAGGAATAAAGTATTCATCCATCAGTAGATTCGCAGCAGCAAAGTTCATAACGTAGAATTCTCCCCTGTTTTCCGCAAGTATATTGATTCTGGTTAAAGCTTTCTGCGCAGCAGAAGCTGACATACCGGATTGTATAAGAACATCTTTTTTTGACATGATAGCAGCAGACAAATATTGCATTTTCTGCATGATTGTTTGAACATCATAAACATGAGCTCCTTCCAAAAGGCCTGTCAGATAATTATTCACACCCTGCTCAACCTGCGCTTCTGTTGTACCTATCAAAGTAAGATAATACCTGTCTACATAAAATAATTTGTCTTCCTCTGCTTTTTGGTCTGCATCCAGCCTTTCTCTCGCTGCCCGCTCTTGTCCGCGTATATCCCACTCTCCGGATATTCTTTGTATTTTAATCTCCCCTACAAGCCGATCATATCTCTTCTGCGTTATAGTTCCTTGCGCCTTCTGTTGATCTAACGCTTCTCTTGAATTTTCAGTCAAAAGACGTTTATAGTATAAATTAGACAAAGAATCATAGATCTGATCATATGCTCCAGAAACAAAAGCTTTTCTAATACCTTTAAAATGATTTTCATCTTCTTTGGATACTACGCCATCTCTAATAAGTTGTTTCCAGACAGCGCCAAGCTCTGCTGTATTTATAAATGAGTCTTTACTATCCTCATCTGATTCTTTAGCTATTATTTCTTTTACTTCAGCAAAAGTAAGATTACGGGACCCTCTTCTTCCCTCCATATCCGCATCAACCTGATCTGCTCTGCTTTGAGAAAATAAAGACAATGCCAGCTCCTGGTATCTTCTATCAAGTCTTCCTTCCAAATCTTCAAAAATACCAAGGTTTCTTGCCTGATGAAAATTCCATTCTAAAGCCCTGTTTGCCTGTTCTAAAACGGTTGCATCTTGCGCAGCAGCAGGTTTATTGTTTTCCTCTGTTATACGCTGAAGTATTAGCTGAACTGATGCTCTATTAAACTGATTTTCCGGAGTCAAACGAGCTTCTGTATCCTTTAATGGATTTTCCTCTAGGTCTCTTGCTTCTTTTTTCCACGGCTCTGCATCTTCTTTGGATGCTATTTCTTCTTTTAATTTGTTAACTCTTCCCCTAACTTCTTCTTTACGCTTTTCCCTGTTGCTAACAAAATCGCTACTGGTTAAATCCGTAAGCTCTTGTTTTACTTTTTTTAATTCGTCTACTATCTGAGTCGGTCTTTTCAAATACCTCTTCCATTCCTCTCTTGAAGCATGCGGAGGACATAAATGATCCTCTTCTGTCTCTGGAATTCCATCTTTGATTCCAAAAGACTCGCGACCTGCTGTAATGCTAATTTGTTCCTGTTTAAGAGCATCCCATCTATTTAAAGTATCTATGACTCGTCCTTGTTTTGCAGGATCGCCTTTATATTTATCGATTTCTTCTTCATCATAATTCACCAACTCTAATTCAACTGCAATTATTCGTGTGTCTTTTCCATCATAAAGTTTTTTACTTAAAGCATACTCTGCAAAAGCTTTATAGGCTGCATTGAAGTTATTTTTATTAGCTTCAGCTACTCTTTCTACATTCGGCATATTATAAAAATGCCGCATGACCAAAACTGCAGCCTGAACGGTTCTATCTTCAGGTTCAAGTTTCTCCCATTCTGTCTGATCAAATCCCTTTACCTTTGACCACCAACCAGGCGCTTTTTTTTGCTCGTCAAATCCATCTCCTCCTGCTACCTCTGTTACCCAGGCAACTTTCTCTCTTGTTATTGGATCAGTCCAAACTTTTTGTTTGCCTTTTTCTTCAATAAGATAATCCTGCCTTTTTGGATCATATTCTGGTGAGATATACCAAGGTTTGTCAGCTATAATGCTGCTTTGTCCTGATGGTTGTTTTGGACCAGCTTCTTGCCCAATAGAAGTTTGGGGTAAAACAGGGCTTATATCTGGGGATGAACCACCTTCTGCCATATGTTCTTGTGCCATGGTTTTTTCTATATCAGAAAGTTTTCCAAAAACTCATGGACTAATTCCAGTTTAGAGCTTTGGTAAACCAACTGTCAACCTTTCTAGTAGCGTCGAGAGTCTAGAGTCAAGCAAAAAATATGTCTTCCTAGATTCTTAACTCTAGCAACTAGCCACTACTCTGACAAGTTTACACTTCGACTACGCTCAGCGCTTGATTTAATACTTACAAAATCCTGACGGGAGTAAGAGTAAAAAGTTAGTTAACCCAGTGCCTCATCATGAGGCCCAATCGCGCGAAGAGTAATTACATCTTCCGAAATTGTTTTTCGCACTTAATTTGTATTTTCAACGGAAGCTTTTTGTACTGCTTTTTAAATTTCTCCGGGCGTTCAAATTTCACTTTATTAACTGTGGAGATCTGCTATTAACTCTTCTACAGAATCGAAACGCTTTACCCTTCCAGCAGTAATATCCTCATCCGCTTCTCTTTCAGTTTTTTCCCACTGCTCTTTAGTCCAGAATTTTATTGGTTTTTGAGTCTTCTTTACCCGGGCCTTTTTTAACGCATGCACCTCTTCCAGTGCTTTTTCAAGCTTCTTTTCCACTCTATCTATAGTGCTAATCGGCAATGTTACCATATTCATAGATTATATTCTATCACAATTCTTCATAAGAAGTGCTTGACGTTTTGCAGAATGCAAAAGGCAAGGTTCTTGAGCAAAACGAAAGGTTTTTATTTAAACTTAACAAAATAATGACGGGAATTAGTGTAAGATACTTTATCTTGAGAAATGCACTGTGAGTTTATAACCCATTACCTGAGCAATTTTTTGTAAAAATTCAAGGGAGGGATTAGTGCTGCCCGATTCCAAACGGGCAATAGCAGATTGTTTAGTGCCAATTTTTTCTGCTACTTCCTTCTGTGTCATATTACTTTTAATCCTGGCTGATATAAGCTGTGAAATCACCGTATAACGTGGAGCAAGTTTATCATACTCCCTTTTTGTTTCCGGATCAGACAATAATTCTTTTTCTAAATCCTCCCATTTACTCATAAATTATATATAACATAGATGTTATACATATGTCAAGCTTTTCATGCGTAACTATTCAGTATTTCCCAGTAAGCTGTCATCCTGAGCACAGCGAAGGATATCACTTAAATTATATTCTTCGGCTTTCAGCCTCAGAATGACAAAATCGCTGGGAAGAACTGAACTCATACTTTCATGCGCCGTAATGCTAAATCTAACTCTTTTTGAGGGGTTTGTAGGGTTTTCTTCTTAAAAGCATGCAACAGGTGTATAGTTCGTTGTGAAGTAAAACAGTAAAAAAATCTCAACTCTTCCTTACCTCTAATTCTCAGTTCATAAAGCCCTAACCCAAGAGATTTTGAATGAGGCATACCCAATTTATTTCCATGTTGTCTTAGAAGTTTGACATTATGAGCTATTTTAGCTCTAGTTTGAGGCTGTTGCTTTTTGATAAATTCATCTACGACTTTTTCTCCACTACCAGTCTCAAATGTTAAGATTGTCCATTCAAAAGCCTCCTGAGCGGTGTCCATTTCCCAACCAGTGTAGAGCTTTGGTAAACTAACTGTCAATCCTTCGACTACGTTCTTCGATAAGGAACTCCGCTCAGGACTATAGCCCTCCTTTCTTAAGCAAGTTTACACTGAACATTAGCGAAGTGCTTGATTTAATTATGATAAGCGAAGCTTGCGGGCTAATCGCCCTTAAAATCCTGACGGGGATGAGGGTAAAATTAAACTAATCCTTTAAGATACTGCTCCGGATTAACAATCTTCAGCGGTTTAACAAGTCTCCTGACTTCTTCTTTAAGCAGATGTTTTTTATCCAGTGTAATTAAATAATCACTTTTTGTTAACTTTGCTCCTGCTATTACATGCAGATCATCCTCTGCCACTATATCCTGATAAGGTCTTGCTTCATCTTTGGTAATCTTTTTCCTTACCAAAATTTTATTATCTTTAATAAATAATCTTATATCCGAAGCATCCAAATATATCTTAACCACGTTTTAATAATTTAAGCTTATTACGGAGTAACAAACTTGCTTTATTATCAATTTTTTTGGCTAAAATCTTTGGCAATTTATCATCTTTTAGCCATTGTTCTATTTCCTCATCGTTAAAAATTCTATACGGCAGAGGTTCTGATGAAGACTCAATAATCACTTTATTTCCCATTCTCTGCGCCTTGACTATTTGACCTTCCTCCAGACCAAGCTCGTCCCTCCACTCCTTTGGAATGGTAACCATTCCCTTACCAAGGATTCTTAAATATTCTTCTTGTGATCGGTTAGCGATTATTTGTTTCATAGTTTAAATTTCTAACTTTTTACATTGTAAACTATTTAAACCTGGTTGTCAACTCATCCTTTCTGGTTGCAAGTTTATACTGAGTGCCACTTAAGTGCTTAATTTAATTATGATAAAATCCTGACGGAATTGAGGCTAGTAAAGATGAATCAACTACTTTACTTATATAATTCATCATGAGTACCTAAAGTTACAAAATGTGCTACCAATTCATCTCCCATAGCTACTTTCTTGTAAACTGCTCTGTAATCAGTATTAATATCCATACTTCTATGGCCTTTCCATTCTTTTTTAAGTGCATGATTATTTAGTTGTAAATCATTAGGATTTTTAGAGAAAATAAGAATTCTTTGTTTGAAGCTTTTCCTGACTCTCACATCAACTTTCTTGAAAATCTCAAGAAAGGAAAGAGAATACTTGATTATCATAGCCTTTGCTTTTCTAACCACGCTACTGCTTCTTCGCCGGTTTTAAATACTGGAGATCCTTTTCCTGCTCTCCAATCCTTCTCCGCCTGCTTCATTACCTTAATAAGATACTCGCTTGGCTCCTCATTTTCAACGCTAAAAGTAACTGTTTTAGTTCGTACAAACTGTTTTAAAAATGCCTTTATGACAACGCTTAACGGCATACCAAGCTCCTCAGCTGTTATTTGTGCCTCTTTCTTAGTTTGCGGGTCAATTTTTGTGGTAATAACTGCATAGCTCATGCTATGCTAAAGTATATACGATGGCATACTTCTTGTCAAGTATTACAATATTTTCTGCCATAATTTCTTTACTCAACAGTT
>MFCX01000029.1 GCA_001777055.1 Candidatus Daviesbacteria bacterium RIFCSPHIGHO2_02_FULL_39_12
AAAATTCCCCATAAACTATTTCACCTCCTCACTAATAACTTAATTTAGTAGGGACTATTTGTCTAGTTTAAGGGGTACCTGCCAATTGAACGCTCCATAGCAATATCAAAACTCTCTGTTAAGTTATGGTCATTGCCTTCATAAGAATAAAATTCAACAGATTTACCAGCTTCGGCAAGTTCTTTGTTTAATTCTTGTGAAAAAAGAAAAGGCACATGAGAGTCCTCTTTTGCATGATGAAGTTGAACAGGTCCGGAAATGTCTTTAACATAAGAGTTGGCAGAAATTGAGTTCCAAAACTCAGGATTTTTCGAAGGCTCACCATACTGGTCAATAAGCCTTTGTCTCCAAGAGGTTGCCCAATGCGGTGGTGAACTTTGTGGTATATTTCTTCGTCTCCAGTTGTTAAGTAAATCAGAATAAGAGCCAACCACTCCTGCCCAAATAACGCCAGCTTTAATATCTTTTGAAATCACCATTGAACGCAAAGTAATACCTCCTCCCATTGAATGTCCCCACATGCCAATTCTATTAGGGTCTGCATCGTTATACTTTGTCATAGAGCTTAAAGCGTTCAAGACGTCAATAGTGTAGGCATTAGAGCCATATCCCCCTTCTGCTTTTCCTTCACTATTGCCATGTCCCCGGTAATCAGATTTAAAGACGATATAGCCATTACGGGCAAAAGCATCAACATAAGCAACATACCTTTCAGTAGTCCGATACTGTTCTGGAGGAATAAACCCATGATTGAAAATAATCACCGGCCAACCATTTTTAGGCTTTGTACCTTGAGGAATAGTTAAGAGAGCGTAGATTTTAAGACCATCAGATTTGTATGAAGCAATATATTGATTGTAATTACTTCCAGAAGGCAAAGTTTGCTCAATAGTAATATCGCTTCCTGGATATACTTGCTGTCGCATATATTCAATCGAAAGAGGATGAAGGTCTTCTTCTAAACCGTCTTGATTCTCCTGTAATTTTTGAGGAGCTTGTGGGTTTCTTATCAGTACTACAGCGACAAGTCCAAAAATAATAGCAAAGACAAGTATTCCAATTTTAATCCGCTTGTTATTCATACCGTAAAGCCTCGATTGGTGAAAGGTTGGCTGCTTTTTGAGCCGGATACCAACCAAAAATAATACCAATGCCTCCCGAAACCCCGACTGCTAAAATAATTGATATCATAGAAACAGTAAAAGGCAAATTTATAATTTTGGAAACAACAAACGAGAGAACTGTTCCAAGCAGTATTCCCAAAATCCCTCCAACAATTGTCAAAAGAGCAGATTCTGTTAAAAACTGGATAATTATCCATTTCTTTTTAGCTCCCAAGGCTTTTCTAAGTCCTATTTCTCGCGTTCTTTCTGTAACAGTAACAAACATAATATTCATAATGCCAATACCCCCAACAAGGAGTGAAATTGCGGCGATCCCGGAAAGCAAAGTAGTAAAAATTCCTGTAACTTGCGCTGCTGCTCCTAAAACATCTGCTTGGGAAAAAATAGTAAAATCTGCATTTTGCGGATCAGAAATCCGATGGCGCGCTAAAAGTAGAAAACCCACCTGATTTCTAACTTGATCAGAAAGTTCCTGTTTTTCTAATTGTATAGAGATTGTTCCAATAAAGTCTACGCCAAAAAGTTGTTTCTGGGCAGTAGTAAGGGGAATAAAAATTATATCGTCTTGATTTTGAAAACCAGATGCCCCTTTTGCAACGGTTACACCTACAATCCTAAAACTTAATTTGTTAATTCTAATTGTTTGGCCGACTGGATTTACGTCCCCAAAAAGATCGCTTGCTGCTTGTGGTCCAAGCACGGCTACCTTAGCAAGAGAGTTTATGTCTGTTTCCGTTATAAATCTACCACTTTGCATCTGCAAATTTCTTACTTCCTGATAGCTAGACAAAACGCCTAATACTTGGGTATTAGTATTATTTCTACCTGCAACAACCTGAGATCTTCTTAGAATTTCTGCAGAGACATTTTTTATACCCGAAATACTTTTATCAGCCAAAATTGCTTTGGCATCTGCCAGTTTTAAGGTAGTTGATGTACCGGCGGCGCTTCTAATATCTCCTGGTCTTAGAGCTCCTGGAATTACTGTTAATAAATTAGATCCTAAAGATTTAATCTGCGCCTCAACCGCTTTTTGCCCTGATTGACCTAAGGAAACAAGAGCAATGACTGCTCCAATGCCAATCACTACTCCTAAAGTTGCTAAAGTAGTTCTTAGCTTATTTAGAGTTAATGCCTCTAATGCCGACTGTAAGGTTTCTGAGAAATCCATATCCTGAAAATTTCTAATTTCTAAATAATTTTTAAATTTCAAAACCTGACCTTTTTTTGCCTATGATTGCTTTCATCTTTAACAAGTTTTCCGTCTTTTAAATAAATAATTCTTTTAGCGTATTGTGCTATATATGGCTCGTGCGTAATCATAATTATAGTATGTCCTTTTTTATTTAAATTTTGGAAAATTGCCATAATTTCTTCGCCTTGAACTGTGGCTAAATTACCTGTTGGCTCATCAGCCAAAATTATGCTTGGATTATTAGCAAGACTTCTGGCAATTGCCACCCGCTGTTGTTGCCCCCCGGAAAGTTGGCTGGAAGTATGACTACGCCTATCACTTAAACCCACCATTTCGAGTAAGTCGGAAGCTCTTTTTATCCTTTCCTCCTTTGGAAGACCTGCGTAAACCATTGGCAACATTATATTCTTCAGAGCTGTAGTTCTTGGTAATAGGTTATATGATTGAAAGACAAAGCCTATCTTTCTGTTCCTGATATCAGCCAACTCGTCTTCCGAAAGTTTACCGACTTCTTCTCCATCTAGCGCATAAGTTCCCGATGTAGGGGTATCTAGCGCGCCGATAATATGCATGAGGGTTGATTTGCCGCTTCCCGAAGGACCCATAATAGCCACAAATTCACCTTTTTTAATTTCAAAAGACGCATCAGATAGAGCAATTGTTTCAACTGCATCATTTTTGTAGATTTTTGATAGGTGAGAAGTGTGTATCATAATCTTGTAACTCAGCGCTGCTGCATCCCTCCACCGCCTCGTGAACCTCCTCCAAATCCCCCGGGTCTTAATGCGCCTCCGCCAAAACTTCCAAAACCACCAAAAGAAGACGTTCCTCTTTGTTGACCAGTAGCTACGGTACCCACAACTACTTCGTCTCCTTCGGATACTCCTGACTCGCCTCGATTCGGCGAAGCGGGAATAATTTCAACTCCTTGGTCTCCCGTAATTCCCACTTCAACAGGAACAGACTCTATTTGACCTCTTTTTACCACTCTAACGGTTGTTTGATTATTTTCTGTTTGTACAGCTTGCGAGGGGACAAAAAGCGCATTATCTTTTGTCTCGATAATGACAGAAGCAGAAGCTGCCATATTAGGTAGTAAATCTTCTGAGTTGGTATCTAGTTGAATAAGTACTGGATAATTAGTTACGTTACTGACAACCTGTCCTATCTTGTCCATTGCCACAACCTTTCCGGTAAAGGTTTTACCTGAAAGCGCATCTACTGTAACAGTTGTTTTTTGACCTATTTTTATCTTTGTTACATCTATTTCTGAAAAGTTAAATGAGGCTAAAGGATTACCTTCGCTCCTGATAACTGCAATCGTTTGGCTTGATGTAGTTTGCCCATTTGTAGAAGTTATGCTTTGTGCTCCAATAATCATCCCCGGGGCAATAGTGATATTTTCTACGATGCTAAAGGCAGGTGATGTAATCGTAGGTGAAGATTGCTGATAGGAAAGCCAAGCGTTATTGAGGGTTGCCTGAGCTTGAGTTATAACATTGCCTTGATTTTTGTAATCTGCTTCTGCCTGAAGCCACAGCGCATTTTCTTGAATGTAAGTAGGGTCATTAGTAGTAAGACTTCTGGCAACTGCATCATTTATAAATGTTTGGTTGGCCTTAAATGCAGCGGCTTGAAATGAGTTAATCTTGGCTTGAGCAGCCTCAAGCGAGTTTTTGGCAGATAAATAAGAAGACCAGGCAGAAGCATTTCTTTGTTGACCAGCACTATCAAGTTCAATTTCAGCGATTTTATCTCCCTTGGTAACCTTATCTCCATTAGAAACAAAAACCTGTTTAACAATGCCAGAGGTACCGGTAGTTACGTTCATCACATTACTACTTAAAATCTGCCCAGAGGCAGAAATAGATGAAACAATCGTCTCTCTTTCAACTTGGGCTGTTTGGTACTGAGGTTGTTGGGTGCGAGGACTAATAAATGTACGCCAACCCCAAAATCCTAAAATCAGAAGTATGATTGCTACAAAAACTAACTTCCGATGTTTCTTAAAGGCCACATTTATGAGTTGTCTTAATTTCTCCATAGATTATCAATATCAATTGTCAATAATTAACCTTTATGAAAACCGAACCCTCCATGAGGCAAGCGTAAAGTACCGGACCGTGTTGCTTCTTTATCAAAACTACCCATTACTCGAATTAACTTTGCTTTGATTGCTCCTTCTTTTTCCTCTGGGTCTCCTAAGACAATAACTTGTTCATCTTTTTTCAAGTCAGAGAAGTTAATACCTGTATGACCCCGTCTTATTTGGGTCTGGTTATCAACCAGCACTGTTTTTAACGCATCAGTTCTGTCACGAACAACGATTGTGTTTTCACCTAAACTTTCTATTGTACCTATCGCGCCATGACCAAAATCTTTAGGAATGAAATCTCTATACATGTGTCGTCCTCCGAGGTAAGGAAAAAACCTATTTTCTCGCCTGCCAATAAAGATACCAAAAAAGAAGGCAGCAAAAATCAGTGCGGCAAGCGCTGCTCCGATACCAATACCTGTTAGGATACTTCGTCCGCCTTTCATATTAAACTACTGTTTAAGAAAACATACGCAACCTGAAATCTGGCAGTCTGGTCATCTTTCGAACAATCAATATCGCAAATATAATTAGGATTAAATTTGTTAACAATGATAGTATCGGTAAACTTTCAATAAACGCCTTAAACAAAACAGTTGTATGGTCAAAAATAATTTTTGGTTCTGCAAAGAAAAGATTTATATAATCGAATGAGCCAAAGAAGACTATGTTTTGCAGCAGGTCCAAAAAGAAAACAGTAAATATCCCCAGGGTTAAACTTGTCAGAAAACCAATTATCAGGGGTGTTTTGTAAAAAACAGGGAAATCAATTTGTACAGGCACCAGCGAAGTTAGAACAGTTAGCTTTCCATATTCAGATAAAAGATTTTGAAACGCTTTTGAAATAGAGAAATAGATAAATAAATTTTCAGAAGCGACCGGTTGATACTGATAAGCCTTTTTAATCTTTACCCTTTTGACAAATCTTTTCTTATAAAGATTATTCATCACGGTCATAATAGTTGTGTAGGCAACAGATTTTTCTTTTTTTAAATCCTCCAGGACGTTCCTGACAGTACATCTTTGTTCCCGCCAGATAATTTTCATCACCCTGATTTCTAATGACCCTAGTGTTTTCTGGATATTAAATAGTTTAGGGAAAGAAGATTTTTTATTATTCATCCGGAAATTTATCTACTATGTTATATAGTAGATGTCAAGCGATGATAGCAGAGTATTTTTAGGAAGTCAAGATTTTGTCCTGTTTAGAATGTTTAGAATTTGGACACTGCAATCCAAACCTGTCGGGTAACGCGTTCGATAGGGAAAAGAAACAGCTACTAAATCATCTTTATTCAAAACATGCTTTTTATAATACTCTCCTAATTTATTCCCTCCAATTTTGTCAAGAATCGTTTTTACCAGAAGCGAAACATCCACTCCTTCTATTGTTTTACTTTTCTTCTTTACGCTTTTTGCCCATGTTAAGCGGCTTTTATAAAATCCCGTTGCTGCAATGTAAAATTCCAGCCTTGGTCATTAAACCACTTCCTTAAGTTCTTTCGAAACTGCGGATTGTTGTAAACCTGGTGTTCTATCAAGGGAGTATAGTATGATGTTAAAACATTAACCTTTTCGTGCAAGATTGCGATAAGGACTTCATCAATAGGCAACAAGCTTTCTTCCTCGCGTCCAAATACAAATTCCGAACAGTCTTTTAAGAAAATCGCCATTATGCGCATCATCTGCTGCTTAATTGAAAAATCATTAAGTAGATTTAGGTCCTCTATATGTGAAAGCTGATATTTTTGCACTAGCTGCTGGTCTTCTCTTGCCAAACTATTGGCTTTTTCGGTATTAAACAAATACAGAGTTTTAAAGTAGGGTTTCTATCGTTCATACCCCTATTATACATCGTATAGCGATAGGACTTACAATTTATCTAACTCTACCAATAGTTCATTGTTTCTAACTGCCATAGCAACATCATCTTGTATAAATCTAACAACTCCGTCCTTATCAATCAGCACATAACTATGTCCGGGAAACTGGCCTTTGTGCATCGAGGAAGGAAGAGTTAAAACTCCGTATTTTTGAGAAACTTCTCTTGCGCTGTCCAAAAGAACTGTTGCTTGGGCAAGCTCCGGCATTTTATCTACCGCCTGTTTCCAGTTATTTTTGGGATCAACCGTAATATTTAAAACAACCGCTTTGCCAGCTAATTCTTTATCTTTCCCAAAAGCTGCAATCTGATTCCAGCAAGCCGGATAGCACATTAATCCTTCATTGAAAAAAAGCAGCACATTTTTACCCTTTAACTCACTCAAGCTAAACTTTTTCCCATCATAGCTTTCCAAACTAAAATTAGGCGCTGCTTTACCAATTAGATTATCAAAAACAGTAGTGTCAACAGCAGCTCCTCCTCCATGATGATCAGCTGCCGAGCCCTGCGAGCTTGAGTTTGACTTAGCAGTTTGCTGATTGGCAGAATTTTTATTTCCTTTGCTGCTTATCTCAATATTAAAATTGCCAGCAATCAGTACCAAAGCCAATATGACAAGGGTGCCAAAAATTGCAATCAGTCCGGTTTTGTTCAGAATCCTTACCTCCTAAGTTTGCTTTTTAAACTTAAAAATTGCTTAACGGCTAAGTATACAATAAAAAGGGTGGTAATGACAAAAATAATTGCCCAAATTGCTTCAGGGATAAGTTTAGTAAATTGGCTTATAAACTTTATAAATTGCGTCAAATATATATTTAACGCCACCTGGTATGAGGAATGGGAGGTCAACTGGCTGGTTCTGGCAAGATAGATGATAATAATCCCTAAACTCAGAAACATTAACCCGGAGAACAAATTGGCAAAAGTCAGGTTGATTTTTTGACCCAGCAGAGTGTAAGAGACACTTTTTCTGAAGGCAAAAAATTTCTTGGTAAAATCAATTTTATCCAAGGTAAAAGCAATCATAAAGAGGGGCAAGACCATCCCCAATACATAAGAGAGGGTATAAATCCCTCCTAATAAAACTGATCCGGGAAGAGCGGATAAAGTTAATACTCCGGCCAGTACCGGCGCGCAGCAAGTAGTGGCAATAGCAGAAAATATACCCAGGACATAAACCGATGCAAAGTCTTGCTTTTGTAACTGCGGGTGCACACTGAAAGGCAAAGAGAATTGTTGCCCAAGTAACAGAGTCATACCAAGGAATAATAAAAAGACTCCTCCTATAAGAAAGATTGTGTCATGATACTGGCTAAAGATTTGGGTGAGGAGAGAAACCCCAAGGCCGATAGGAAGGAAGACGGACAAGATACCAAGGAAATAAACAAAAGTCATCAAAAATACTGTGGCCTTCTGCTTGAAAATCGAAGCAAAATAAGTTGGTAGGAGTACGGTAATACAACAGGGCGCAAAAAGTGCGGCAATACCCGCAAAAAACGAGGCTATAAAAGACGCGCTTATTAAAAGATCCATTTAAATATCCTTTCAGAAATTCCGCCGGCATTTTTTATCTCCGAAGCAGAGAGCTTGCTCATTTTTAATTCAATAGATTTAGGTCGAGGTAGAATAGGTTTGAATTTCAAAACGCCTTGGCGATGATGGCCGCCGGGAGGATCACCTTCCCAAGATATTGGCTTATGCACCCTTCCCTGATCATCGACCAGTTCAGATACAATAACCAAATCTTCACTGAGCTCCTCTGAATGAGTGTTTAGCTTAATCTCAAAATCCCAGGTTGCCGAGCTCTCTTCTAAACTTCGCGGCATCACAGCAACAGAAACAGAGCCAGCACTACTTTCTTTTGTTTCCAAGCCGCTTTTGCTACTTATAGAAATATTATTTATAAGTGCGATAACCAAGATTACTAGCAATATAGCGATCAGGATTATTGTAATTTTTTTCATAGCTTTCCCTTGTCATTCCGGACTTGATCCGGAATCCATTCTTTTTTATGGATTCCCGCTTTCGCGGGAATGACAGCTTAGAGTTTTGAGACAATCCTCACGTTATTTCCTATATAAATTATTCCTAAAAAATTAAAAAGTAATCCAATCCAAAAAAATTGAACCTGGTATTGACCGACAAAAGTAATTATTCCTGTTACCCCTAGAATTGGCAGGATATTGGTGAGATAATGGGTGCAGCAGGAGATCATCGCAGCTATAGAGGTTGTGCCGGTTGTAGCCAGAACTTGGCCTGCTTGTTGCTCTTTGATAATTCCTCTAAGATAACTGTAAAGACTAAACTGAATTCCAAATCCCAAGCTCAAACTGATGATGTAGTACCAGTACCGGCTAAACTGCTCCCAGGTAAACTGCCAGCCGGAAACAAGGGTTAAAATTAAAAAGTAAATAGATAAAATGGCAAGGAAAGCCGCGATTCCCCTTAAAACTGATTTTTCCAATATACCCATTAGTTTACAGTGGCGCTTTTTCCGGACCCCGATCCTCGTTTGTTTCCATGAAAGTCTTAATTTGACCCCCGTCAATTGTTTGAAGTTTAAGCAGCCTTCCCCAAGAAGTTAAGGCCAGCGGCACATCCAGATTGTTTTTGGGAACCATGATCTTTTTACTGACATTGACTGAGCTAAAAATTTGCTTTAGCTTTTCAATATCCTGGACGGATAAACCGCTGTACCAGAGTATGACTGCCCCATGTTCCATGCTGTGTATCAGGTTGCCGTCCGGCACCTCTTTCTCAT
Source organism: Candidatus Daviesbacteria bacterium RIFCSPHIGHO2_02_FULL_39_12 (assembly GCA_001777055.1). Lineage (GTDB taxonomy): Bacteria > Patescibacteriota > Microgenomatia > Daviesbacterales > UBA10151 > 2-02-FULL-38-15. The sequence goes on from MFCX01000029.1 coordinate 9,058, forward strand.
ATATACCGGCGGAGGCGGATTTGGCATAATGCGGACCTCCCGTAGGCGGATTTGTTATATATGCAGCCTGTGAACTTTCCGGTATGTGATTTGCGCCCTGATCGGCAATAATCTCGCCTGTTAAGGGTTTGCTTAATTTGGTATCTTCCTTGGCGCTTTGATTACTAAGTAACCAAATTGCCCCGGCAAAAATAACAATAGTAGCTGCCACAACCCCTGAAATTATTTTAGTTCCTGTTGTCATTAGACTCCGCAGCCTCCTCCACCTTTAGGCGGTTGTTCAACTATACCCTGCTCAATTAACCACCTTTTTACGGTTTGTACACCCTGAGCGGAAGAGATATCCTTACTAAGGATTAACTTTGCATCCGCATCCTTGTAGTCCTTGCCCTCCTTATTTTTGAAGTAAACGGCAATGTCATAGTAATTGCCGGGAAACCAAAAGGCGTTAATATATTTTGCCGCTTCATACATCTCCTGCTCGCTTGCCCCGCCGGCTGCCATCAGTTCCAGCACTCCTAAAAGCGCCATGCCGTGGTTGCAATCCGGAAATGCCGTAGAATTGCCGCAGCAAGGTCTATATATATTTGCGGCGACCTTATTGACCAATTCCTCCTGCTCTGAGGTTAAAGGAACTAATGCTCTCTTGGAATAGTAGTCCATCGCATCGCTTTGAGCCAGAGACCAACCGCCTGTTGAGGCATAATTGCCGAGCTGTCCCTTACCGTATTTAACCATGTCGCCCTCCGTTAATATTTTGTTTTTATTAGCCAGCCCAAACGCCCAGAAGAAGTTTAGTAAGAAGTAGGAATTATCCTGGTTGATTTTGATTTTGGCATCGGAACCCCCCTTTAGGATTTCCTCCTGAGCTGCTGTTAAAGGCTTGCCGGATTGCTGATAAACCTGTTTAAATTTTTCCAGGTCGATTACACCCATCTCAATCATTTTAGGCCCTAGATCGCCAAATTTGGCATTGATTTCGTATCCCTGCGCAGGATTGATCTGCGCAAAAATATCCGCCGTATTAGTTTTACTTTTGTTAAGCTGTGAAGCTGCAGCAAGAGCATTGCTTTGCGTTTTGGCCCGGTATTTAATCGGCAGCCTGGGAATGGCATAAACAGTGAAGATAAAAAGAGCCAGCAGCGCAAGAGGTTGCAGCTTATTGAGGAGAAATTTTCTCTTTTTGGGTATCCCGCAAAGCCCTAAAACACTTTTTGAATACTGCCATAACGCATACAAAAGTATCAGGGCTGAAAATAGTTTTATTTCCAGCCCTCCGAAAGGAAAAGCTGCTAAAGATGCTGCAATGCCCAGGGCCGGCAGCAGAAAAGCGCTGCAAACAGAACAGCCGGTTACTGCGGCGGAAAAAAATAACGATCCTAAAGTATTTAAAGAAGTCAGCTCGGATCCCTGAAGCCTTTTTTCTATAACATAAAAAAGGAATGAAGCAGCCATGCCCGCAAGTAAAGCATTAATAATGCTGAGAATAATTTGTGACCAGACATACCAGGCAGCATTAGATTGCCAAAAGGCATCCCAGGTAGTCCTTTGTATGAGAATAAGATAGTAGGCAAATAATATGTTGAAAGCTATTGCAACAGTGATAACCAGGTAATTAGGTTTACTAAAAACTCTGGAGAGCGCTGTCTGAAGGATTCGAATATTGGCTGCCATCTGTTGATTGTATTATTCATCATATATTTAGTCAACCGCCCAAATGCGATATAATTAAATGATGGTGGCTTTAGGACATACTGCTGTCGGTGTGATCGTGGGTGTAACCGGTTTTCAGCTGTTTGATCAAACTGACTTAATAGGCGGACTGGCTATTACCGGCGCTGCCGGTGTTATTTCTCATTATCTGGCAGATTTTATTCCCCATGGACATTTTGTAGGACCGGATAAGATAAAACAAAATCTTTTGCCGATCATTATTTTTGATCTGTTGCTGCCGATAGTATTGCTGCTTGGGGCAGTATATTTGAGAGTTGGTTTTTCTGATAAACTTTTATTTGTGCTTTTTGGTATAGGAGGCGCTCATCTGCCTGATGTTTTGGATGGCCTTTTGATGATTAACCTGATTAAAGCTAAAGGAATAATAAAAATGGAAAATGATTTTCATCAGGCTTTGCACTGGCATGGCACAGGTTCTAAAACATTGCTTCTGGGCATCCGCGATATTTGGCAAATTATAATGGTATTTTTAGCTTGGTATATGATATAATTCACTTCTGATGATAAAAACCTCCTATTCAGATCAGCCATGTGAGCGCTGCGGTAGTAAAAAAGCTATCATTATAATAGATAAAGTTATCACAGCAGTTTCTGCAAGAGGGGCTAAGATAGAATATTCTCAAATTGTTTGTACAAATATAGTTTGTCAAAAAGAATTTGATAGTAAATTAGCTGAAAAAATACAAAAGAATGAGGCAATTAAATTAAAACGGGCAGAAGAAAAAGCTGCCAGAAAAGCACAAAGTAAAATTCTTTGAAACTTGCTATCGGATAAAATATATGATATACCTATTTTTAGTTGATTTAGAATTTTAAGCTATAAGAAAATCTTGTAAGCTAAGCGCTTACAGAATATTTTTCCCCAAAGGACTAACTTTTCAAGTAGCTCTCCTGAGCAAAGCCGAAGGATTTCTTTTTCATACAAATGTATAATAATAGAAGATATAGACAAAGAACATCAATTCGCCATAGCGGTAATGGTTTTTCAAGACCTTTAAATAGAGGTAAATTTTTTAACCCTAGATTCTCCTCAAATAGACGGGGAAATCAAAGGAGAAGCCAGCTTGAGGGAGCAAACATTAATATGTTTATCCGTAAAGCCAGCCTTAATACTAATCTGATAGAAGAATTTCAAATAGAAGCTCAAAGCTTTGATAGCTTTAACTTACACGAAAGCCTAAAGCAGAATATTGCTTCGCTTGGTTATACAAACCCTACCCCTGTTCAATCTCAATCAATCAGACCTATTTTAGAAGGACGTGATGTGATTGGGTTAGCCTCAACCGGCACCGGTAAAACTGCAGCCTTTTTAATTCCTCTGATTCATAAAATCTTTCTTAACCGAAATCAAAAAGCTTTAGTTATTGTTCCAACAAGAGAACTGGCTTTACAAATTAATGAGGAATTTAGAAATTTGAGCCGCAATATGTCACTATATTCTGCCTTTATCATCGGCGGAACCAATATGCGCAGACAAATTCAGGATTTGAAAAGATTTCCTCATTTGGTTATTGCCACACCCGGACGCTTAAAAGACCTTATCGCAAGAAGAGCAATATATTTGGAAGATTATTCCTATATTGTTTTAGATGAGGTGGATTTGATGGTAGATATTGGCTTTATTAAAGATATCCAATTTTTCATCTCACTTATGCCAAGTTTGCGTCAATCACTTTTCTTTTCAGCCACAATTTCATCCAAAATTCAGGATATTTTACGCTCTTTTGTCACTAATCCGGTAACTATCTCTGTTAAAAAACAAGAAACCTCTGAAAATGTCGCTCAGGATGTTGTTAAAGTAGAAAATCAGGAAAAGAAGATAGATCAGTTGCATGACCTTTTAATCCAGGATGGTTTTGACAAAGTACTGATCTTTGGCAGAACAAAGCACGGAATTGAAAAGCTAAACAAAGAATTAGAATTTAGAGGATTTAAAGTAGGGGCAATTCATGGCAATAAAAGACAAAGTCAAAGGCAAAGGGTTCTGCAAAGCTTTAAGCAAAATCAAATAAAAATTCTTTTAGCAACAGATGTAGCCTCAAGAGGATTAGACATTGATAATGTTACTCATGTAATAAATTATGATTTGCCGCAAACTTATGAAGATTATATTCATAGAATCGGCAGAACCGGTAGAGCTGGTAAGTCTGGCTATGCTTTAACTTTTGTATAAATTAATTCTTTAAAGAAAGGAGGATAAAATGACTAAATTATTTGTTGGGGGTCTTCCCTATTCAATTGATAATCAAAAATTAAATGATTTATTTGCTGTTTTTGGGCAAGTATTATCTGCAGTTGTAATAACTGATAAATATACCAGCCAAAGCAAAGGCTTCGGTTTTGTAGAAATGGCAGATGATGCAGCGGCACAAGAAGCTATTAAAAAATTAGAAGGTTCTGATTTAGAAGGTAGAAGGTTAGGTGTTTCAGTTGCCAAACCAAGAGAAGAAAGATCGAATTCTTATTCTAATGACCGTAGATCTGATTTTAGAGATAATAACAGAAACTACTATCAAAAAGGGCGAAGATAATACCAAGTGGGTTCCATAGTGGGCATGGCCGTGAAATACTACTGTTGCATTATAATTTTCAATAGGCTCAAGCAGTCTGCTGGTGCCTAAAAATGGATAAATTTCCAGCGACTCTCCTTCTAAAGTTTGCCGGATAGGTGAAAAATCTTTGGATAATTTCCGGCCTTGCAAAATATGCCTAGATCTTTTGTTGATAGATTTATCAAAAACTGGTAATAATAGGGTAATCGATGTTAAAATTGCACAAAATGAATAAGCTGCTGACTGTCTTTTTTCTGATTGTTTTACTTATAGCTGCAGGGTTAAATTATCAAGCTTTAACTGATTTATTTTACTATTCATTTTGTGACCAGCCCGTTAACTTCCGCGTTGATACAATAGACCCGCGCTTTAAATTATCAAAAGACGAGTTTTTAACTGATATTAACAAGGCTGCCAAAATTTGGAATGATGTTTTAGACAAAAATTTGTTTGCTTATGATCCGAAAGGAGAATTGTCAGTAAACCTAATATATGACGAGAGGCAATCTTTATCCAGTCAAATCAATTTACTGGAAAATCAGGTAGATTCGCAGCAACAAGGCTTAAAACCCCAAATCAGCGAGTTTGAAAGATTAGCTAAAGAATTTAAGCAAAAGGTTGCTGATTTAAACAAGGAAATTTCAGACTGGAACAGCCAAGGCGGCGTTTCACCTGATGAGTACAACAAGCTGGTTGAGAGACAACAGCAATTACAACAAGAAACCGGCCGCTTAAATGCAATGGCTCAAAGTTTAAACCGTTCAAGTAATGAATATAATAGTCAGATAAACGAGCTAAACCAGACAATTTCTACCTACAACAATGCTTTATCGGAAAGACCGGAAGAAGGTATATATAAAGGAGCTGAGAACCGTATCGAGGTTTACCTTTATCTGAATAAACCCGAATTAATCCATACCCTGGCACACGAATTCGGCCATGCTTTAGGAATCGGTCATGTAAACAACCGAAATGCCATTATGTATGCAAAGACTTCACAAAAAGTTATTCCAACACAGGATGATATTAATAAGTTACAGGATGTCTGCAGAAAACGAAGTGTCTTGGAACTAATGCGAAATTATTTTTATCAGCTTAAATTAAAATTTAGCTTTCCTCAATAATCTTTAAGAGATTTTACTTTAATGCCCTTTGATTTTCCCTAAGTACGGAAATGAGATCTTTCTGGTAATTTTGTGATTATGAGCTATAATATGATCGTGGCTACTAAGGATATCCTGGATATAATATTAATTTTGGGCGTTGCAATTGTTGTAATATGTATTGTATATATCACCTATTATTTAATACAGGCTTTAAAATCAATTATGGATTTGTCTGATACTTTAACGGATGTAACCTTGGATATAAAAGATAAATTGCAAAGAAATGCTTTAACTGCCATACCTGCTTTGCTGGTTGCTTTAATGGGTAAAGTTTTAAAAAAAAGGAGGTGATCTCATGGCTCAAGATAAAAAGGGAATCAGTCCGGCGGCAACCGGTTTGGCCGGAGCAGTAGTCGGCGCTGCTGCTACAGCCGCAGCTATTTTTCTTTCCAATGAAAAAAATAGAAAAAAGGCAGAGGCAGTTTTGACAGAATTGCAAAAAGAAGGCGATAAAATTTTGAAAGAAATATCCAGGGTAGCCCTGGAGTTAAAAGACAGAGGTGAAAACGCACTTCCTCAACCAAAAAAGGCAGCGAAGAAAAAAGCTGCGTAATATATAATTGTCATATTATATATGCCAAAATTTACTAATGCCCCGTATATTAAAATAGTGGAAAAACCATGGGGATATGAGCTCCATTTTACCCCGGATAATTTACCCTACATGGGTAAAATTCTCCATATAAATGCCGGTGAAAGGATAAGTCTGCAAGTGCATGACAAAAAACAAGAAAGCTGGTTTCTGAAAAGCGGCAGGGCGAAAATTATCCGGGAAGATACTCAAGGTAATTTGACGGAGACGGAAATGGAAACCGGTTTTGGATATACTTGCCGTCTTGGACAAAAACATAGGCTGGCAGGTATTACCGATTGTGAGATTTTTGAGGTATCCACTCCCGAGATAGGCAACACATATAGATTGGAGGATGATTATTTAAGGCCCACAGAAACTCCAAGAATGAGAAAAGATCCTAACCGCGGCTGGAATGTGTAATCCTAGATAAACGAAGGATCTATGGACTTGTTCCAGTGGTTAAGCTTTTTACAGCCTCCGTTATCTGATTGTTTCTAAAATAGGCATAAAGCTGCCGGTCAAAATCCTGTGATTTTATATTGATATCCGGTTCTACTCCCCTGCCTTCAATGGGTTGATTATCATCTCTGACGGTAATGGAATGGACCAAAAATATAGAATACTTTTCTCCCGGATCGATTTGATGCTCCAGCGGAAATACCCTTTCCACTGTCCCCCATCCTTTTGTCGGAATCCCCAGAACCACGCCTACACGGTATTTTTTAAAACTTGATGCCATGATTTCTGCAGATGATTGAGTTTGATTGTTAATTAAAATTACTATCTGTTTATATTTGGCAATAGATGCCAGTTTCTCCGTTGGAGTTTTAAAAGGTTGATACTCGCCTTTGTGGAAAAAATCAAAAGCGTACTGATTTTTGCCGATAAAATTGCCGATAAAATAGGGTGTTGCGTCAATTGCCCCGCCTACATTTCCCCTCAAGTCAAAAATCAGGCCATACAAACTCGCATCATCCTTATACGGGTCAAAGGCTTTGGTAAATTCATCATAAGTTGTGGGAGAAAACTTTTTAAACTGCAGGTATAAAATTCCCTGCCGGATTACTTTGGTAAAGATTGTGGGTTCTATCCCCTTTTGGTCATATCTGTCTTTCCTGTCAGGCTGGGTTAAAACTTCTTTAGCATAAGCTACTTCTTTTAGTTTCTCCTTTGCCCCGGGAGTATTTTCCTTTTTCAGCTCCTCTTCTTTCTTCCGGGAAGCTTCTTTAACTTCCTGCTCGGATGCCCCTTTGCTTAATCCTAAATCCTTATATAAATCTTTATCAGGGTTAATATTTTGGACGGTATTTTTAAGCTGAGTTTCCAGTTTTTGGGTATATAGACCGCTTCTGCCAAAAGGATTTAAGTTAGCCAAAACTGCGGAAGCTGTATTGACACTAAATTCTTTTTTTTGCTTATCATCCATATTCTTTAAGATATTTTTTAACATTTCCAGTAAAACCTCCTTTTTAGAAGAAGATTTGTCACTGCTTTGATCCAACAATTTCAAATCACCAATTGAGGACCCTTGTAAATTAAGGGATAATCCTATGGTTGAAGCGCCTGGAACCTGGGGAGCGGGATTTGTATTCTTTTGGTTTGCGCTGCTTTGCTTTTTCTTGAGTGTCTGCGGCTGTCCGGTCAGTTTCTCCGCTGCCAGTTTATATAAATTAGACAATTGATCTTCCGTAATATTATCCCAATAATTTTCCATGACTTTATCATAAATTTCTGATAAAAATTCTACGTATGGATCCTGCAGCTTTTTTTCCTGTTTAATGCTTGATGAAGTCCTGGCAAAGTAGATATAGCCTCCTGCAGCGCCAAGGATAAAGATTAACAGCGGTATCAGCAGAAAGCGGATAAACTCCTGAAAGGTAATGGACTTTGTCAGATTTGGACGATTTAGCGTTATCATCTTAGGAGATTAGTATAGTATATAATACATAAATGGATTTTTTAACAATCATTTTAGTGGTTTCCGGATTAATCCTGTATGAAACCGTTTCTTCTGTTGATAATGCCATCATTAATGCGCAGGTTCTGTCCACAATGAAAAAAGAAAGCCGGCGTTGGTTTTTGACCTGGGGAATTCTGATTGCCGTATTTTTACTTAGAGGTTTGCTCCCTTGGGCAATTGTTTGGGCGACAAACCCTGCATTGGGACCGGTTGCTGCTTTGACCGCTTCCTTTTCTTCAGATCCCAGAGTGGTTGAAGCGATAGAAGCTTCAGCTCCGATTCTTTTGTCCGGCGGAGGCATTTTTTTGGTTTTTCTTTTCTTCCATTGGCTGTTTTTGGAACCTAAAAGGTTTGGTTTAAAAGGGGAAGAGTTTTTTCAATCCCAAGGCGTTTGGTTTTATGCAATAATATCATTAATTTTAGCTGCAGTTGTATGGTTTGCAATCCGGCAAAATCCGCTAATGGCATTTGGCGCAGTTGTGGGATCCACTATCTTTTTTATTGTCCATGGCTTCAGGGAAAATGCCGAGGCACAGGAGGAAAAGTTACTCGGATCCGGCGCCTCGGATGTCAGTAAAATATTTTATTTGGAAGTAATTGATGCCACATTTTCAATTGATGGTGTCATCGGGGCTTTTGCCTTTACTTTTTCAGTTCCCCTGATCTTACTTGGAAACGGCATAGGAGCTCTTGTAGTCAGACAATTAACTATCGGCAATATAGAGAGAATTAAAAGCCTGGTATTTTTAAAAAACGGAGCCATGTATTCAATCCTTTGTCTAGGTGTCGTTATGATGTTGGACGGTTTTGGTTTTCATATACCTGCCTGGCTGTCACCTATCATTACCGTAGCCATAGTCGGCTATTTCTTTATCAAGTCAAAAAAGGCCTTAAGTTAATTACCAAAAGATTTGGCTTTGGCCGGTTAAACTGCTCATTAATGAATTCGAAATCGGACTATCCGGAAAAATTTGCAAGGCTTTTTGCAGGAACATTGCGCCTGAAGCAGTATTTTGAGTCTTCAGTAAAAAGTACCCTAGTCTTAAATATGAAGCGTGAGAAGCGAATTGATAATTGCCAGCTGATAAAGCAGCAAGATTTATTGGATTAAGATTCTTTTCAACTGCCACCGTTTCTTTTATAAAAACTGTCACGAAGTCATCAATAAAAACAAGTTTCCAGTCAGTATCCTTGACAATTTGTTGTAAAAAATTTGTTCCCCACGGAGTTTGATCCGTATGGGAAAAAATGACTGTTTGAATCCCCAACTTTTCTTCTAATTGCTTAAACTTATTATAGTCATATTGTACAGGGATATAAGTATTAGCAAAAAATTCTTTAGGAAATGCCTCCGGCCTGCCGTCTACAAATACCTTAAGTTTAGGATAGCTTCTATAACTGATATAACTGCCAATATCAAAATTATTAAAAATCGGACCCTCTAAATTATTTTTTATCACAAAATCCATTGCTTTTCTGCCGCCTTCAATGAAGGCTAATACAGGCTGGTTATCCTCATCTTTATACCGGTAATAGTTCCCGTTTAAATAAAATATTGACTCAAACAAAAGCAGAATAGTCGCAAGCAACAATACAGGAGATATTATTCGGACAAATATACTACGATCGTGGGATATTTGTCCGAAGTTTGCAAGTACGGCCGGCAGAGAGAGGAAGACTAAATAAGGGAAGCTCCTGACATTTAAAAGAGCCAGCGCCAATCCCAGACAGGAAAGCATAATACTTAAAATAGTAAGTTTTTTTCTGATAAAGCCCACAATTAAAGATAAAACTATGATTAAAATAGCCATCCTTACAAACAAAAAGTTTGGATCCCTAAAATTTATGCTTTCCAAAAAAAACATGGTTTGATTTTCCACAATGGTATAACCGTAGTTTTTCGTGACATTAAGAGGATATAAAACTCCCGCTGTCCCGTTAGGATTAATTAAACTTGCAGCAACCGACAGTCCCAGAACCAAAGCTAATGTTTTCACCTTCCCAACATCCATATGGGAGCGAAAGTTTTGCCGGATTAAAGCCAACAAGAAAATGGCCTGAAGTGTTAGGCCGGCAAAAAAGTAAATATGAGTATTGATCCAGATAAGCTGGATAGGCGGTAATAAAAAAAGTAATGTCATCCCGTACTTGATACGGGATCTATATAATATAGATTCCTGCTTTCGCTCGCCTCGCTGAAGCTTCTGCGAAGCGGGCAGGAATGACGTCAGTATATACAGTGTTAATGCCGTAAATAAGAAGCTAAAAATCTCCGGTCTAAGTTCTGCTCTTTCCCTTAAAACATGCAAAAAAATAAACCCTATCGGTAAAAGCAATACCCTGTTTTCTTTTGGGATTATCTTCAAAGTTAACCATACAGAAGTTAGTATGATAATGATTTTTAAAGCCAGGAATGCTTGAAGCCCGATTGTTTGTCCAAAATATGCAATAACCTCAAACAACCAATGGGTATTAATAAAAGGAAAATCAGGATTGGTATATGAGAAAAGGTTTGTTTTAGGGATAGATTTTGTATTCCAGATTATTTCTCCAAGCTTAATATGCCTGCCTAAATCCTGATCAAAAGAATGATCGGTTTTAAACAAAAAAGAAAATGTAAAAAAAAGCAGCAAAAGAGTTGTTAGTGAGAACTTTTTGAGAAGGATCATGGTATATTAAAAGTATACAATGTCTAAATGCGGTGAAGCAATTCTTTAGATAGATAAATCCGCCAACATGGGCAAAAAATGCTACCCCATTGCCCCCGAAAATCCAAAGGAACAGCATATTAGAGATAATGTGCAAAAAACCGCCGTGCAGAAACTGACTGGTAATAAACGGCCTAAGGTTTTGTAAATTGGAAAAGTTAATCTCTCCGGGTATTAGGGCATACTGAACAATGAATACATCCGGGTTAAAGGAGGCCAGCTCCAGATAAAATATATAAATATTTATTGCAATTAGTATAAGTACCCAGCCTGCAAAAGTAGGCGGAGGCTGATTATCTCTAAGGGGAATCATCGCTAAACGAGTTTACTAACGTTGTATTAGGATCTTGTAAAAATTGGGTAAATATTCTAAACTAAAATTTGTTACGCGATATATTTCGCGATTATTTCGCTGTATATGCTGGATCCTAAATATTCTATTACTTCATCCATACTTTCTAATATGACCGAGATTGCCGAGGTTAAGGCAGTGGTGGAACGGTCAAGAGTATTGCCGCTTAATGAAGCGCATCTTCGGCGCCAGGCTATACTGCGTATGGCCCATACCTCTACCTCAATTGAGGGTAATAGATTGGCTCAATATGAGGTTGGTAAGGTAATTGAAGGTAAAACAGTTAAAGCTCCCCAAAAAGATATTCAGGAAGTAGAAAATTATTTTAAGGCTCTAAAACTGATCAGTGAATTATCTGCGCTCAGGCGCAATATTACGGAGAAAGAAATATTTAAACTGCATAAGATTGTGATCGAAGGCTTAGTTGAAAAGTCAAAAGAAGGATGTTACAGAAGCGGCGATGTGTATGTGATTGATGAGCTGGGTAACGGGACGGAGAAAGTTAGATTTAAAGCTCCCCCTGCAGGTAAAGTCCCCTATTTAATAAAAGATTTGCTTTTGTGGCTTAATAATTCCAGTTCCGGCATACATCCGATTATCCGCTCCGGCATTTTGCATCTTCAGTTTGTAACCATCCATCCTTTTACGGATGGTAATGGCAGGGTGGCCAGATTACTGACTCAACTTCAGCTCTATAGGGATGGCTGGGATTTTAGAAAAATATTGGTGCTGGAGGATTACTATAATCTGGATAGAAAATCATATTATACTGCTGAAAACTTTGCTCAAGGGGCTAACTATGACCCATCCATGGATTTTACCACCTGGCTGGAATATTTCACTGAGGGATTTTTAATTGAAGCCGGAAAAGTATTGGAGCAAATTCAATCCATTGGTTTTGGCAGGGTCAGTAAAAGATCAGAACAGATTTTTTTGGATGCGCAAGAGATAAAAATCATGGATTTTTTAACCACCACCGGCAGAATTACCTCTGATGATGTAGCAGGTATTTTGAGTCTAACTAAAAGAAGCGCTCAACTAAAGCTTAAAGAACTAGTTTACAAAAAGTTAATTAACATTCAGGGTAAAGGTCCGAGCACCTTCTATTTGCTTTCCAAATAACTTCGCAATTCATTTCGCGATTATTACGCTATTTTCCCTATTTGCATTTTGAAATCCTTTATGGGATAATTTATCTTAGAGTGATGAGTGTAAGTATTTTAGCTTAAATTCACCTCGGAATCAAAAAGAATGGAGGTGAATTTTTTTGAATAACAAGAAATTGTTCGTAGGTTCTTTACCTTGGGCAGTTGATGACGCAGCCTTGGCTCAGATGTTTTCTCAGGCAGGCACTGTTGTTTCAGCTCAGGTAGTTAAAGACCGGGAAACCGGCAGAAGCAGAGGTTTCGGCTTTGTTGAAATGTCAACAGAAGAAGAAGCTCAGGCAGCTGTCAACAATTTGAACGGTACGGATGTTGAAGGTCGAAAGATCGTTGTTAACATTGCCCGTCCCCGTGAAGATAGATAATTAATTTCCGAGATTATATCGTAGGAATAATTCGTTTCCAACCTTTTTTACAGAAAGAAGGCTAAGATTTTTAATGGCTTTTTTGGGAAACAAATAGCCTTCAACTAGTGTTAGAGTTGAGGAGTTTATATTGCCAAAAATCTTGGGAGCAATAGTCAGAAAGATTTGATCTATCAGATTTTCTTTTAAGAAGGAGGCCAAAAGAGTGGGGCCTCCTTCTATTAGGATTTGCTTATATCCTCTTGTATAAAGCTCACAAGCCAGAGCCTTAGGATCTAAGCTCGTAATGTTCCACATCGGATGTGTAACGCTTTTCTTCCTTGTAATTACAAATAATGGCAGAGTAGGATTTTTGCCTAAGTTCCTGCGTAATCTTTTAAATGCAGAATTATTTAAACTTTTAACAGTAATTTCACCAAATTCTTTAGCCAAATTACTGCCATGAATTAAGCAATCAGAATAAGCTCTAAGTTCCAAAAGCGCTTCATGGTCTAATTTAGAGCCGATCGGCCAATAATCTTTGGTATTTTTTAAAACCTGAACTTTACCGTCAACTGTTTGCACAAAGTTAGTGTAGAAAAAAGGCCGATTCTTAATTTTAGGAAACTTTAAGTTTCTGTAGAACATGAGGCGATTATACCTTAGCAGTGTCCAGCTGTGGCAGAAGCTTTTTTGCAGCCAGGAAATTCAGGGTGTGTTTGACAACAACAAATGACAAAGCAATGCCTGAGGCAAACAATAATCTCTCGGTTATAACCACAGGGATTAGTGAATTCCAAATACTGGCTGGTAAATTAAATGCCCAAATCCACATCATCCCCCCTACGGCATGGGCTGTAAAAGTAGCCCCCAAACTTTTAATAAACAGATTATTTCTCTTAAAGTAAGCTAAAACAGGAATAGTCCAAAACATTAAAGCATAATAAAACACTTGTCTGCCTATTGGATGCGCAATAAAAGCCAGGATACAAACTATTGGTATTGCCAAAACCCATTTTCCATGGTATTTTTTGTTGGCTATAATTGCAAAGTACAAAACTGCAAATAAAGTCGGGAAAAGCCTGATTACAGAACCCGTTGTTAACGGAGTTTGTTTAGTCCAGAGGTTGATTACTTCGACTGTAAAAACTGAGGTTATGCCAAATATTGGGCCCAGGAAACTGCCGGCAATCGGAGCAAAAAAATCAAATAAAGTAAAAGATACATTTGAACCGACAACTTTATTAAAAGGGATCTGCAGGCTCATAAAACCTATTATGGTAAAGAGGGTTAAAAACAACATCTTTTTTTGAACTTGTTTCATAAGAATACCTTTAAGATAATCTAAGTTTAATTAA
>MFCX01000030.1 GCA_001777055.1 Candidatus Daviesbacteria bacterium RIFCSPHIGHO2_02_FULL_39_12
TTGGGAATAACTTTAAAATTCCCCATAAACTATTTCACCTCCTCACTAATAACTTAATTTAGTAGGGACTATTTGTCTAGTTTAAGGGGTACCTGCCATATAGCTTTGCTTTTACAGGTCTTATGCGTTGTGGCGAGTGTAATGCTTCAATAACTTGCGAAGAAAAATTTAAAACTAATAAAGGTAATGGCAAGGTTCATCATTGGGTTTACTACCACTGCACTAAAAAGTTAAATCCTAAGTGTACTCAAAAATATATTGAAGAGAAGTTGTTAGAAGAACAGATTAAAGAAACTCTAGGTAGCATACAAATACCGCCAGAATTTCATGACTGGGCTTTAAAATGGATCAGAAAGTTAAACCAGCAAGAGTCTATGGATCGGAATATGATCTTACTTCAACAACAAAAGGCTTATAAAACATGTTTGGATAAGATTGACGAATTAATAGATATGCGGGCTGCAAAAGAAATATCGGCAGAGGATTTTGCCCGCAAGAAGTCTAAACTTGAGGTTGAGAAAAGTAAATTTAAAGAATTGTTAGATGATACTGATGCAAGAGTAAACAAATGGCTGAAAAAAACGGACGAATTGTTTGCTTTTGCACGAGACGCAGTTCAAAAGTTTAACGAAGGAGATTTAGCTGATAAACATTATGTGCTTTCAAAACTTGGCTCGAACCTCATCTTATTTAACAAAACCTTGCGTGTTAACCTTGAAGAAACACTTTTACCTATGCAAGAAGCAGCAAAGGAAGCAAGACGAATTAGTGATACGCTCGAACCTGTAGAAGGGGTTGATAGAACGCTCCAATTAGAGTCTTTATACTCTCAAAATCCAGTCTTGCTGCCGAGCTAGGATTCGAACCTAGAATTCACTGCTCCAAAGGCAGTTGTCCTACCGTTAGACGACTCGGCAATTTAGACTAAAAAACTATTAATTCCATCTACCCATCCTCTTATTTGTCTATTCCCTGAAACTCTACAGGCTTCCTTAATCCACCTAACAAAAAGTTTTATTAAATGGAGTTATATTTTGGGAGCGGGGGACGGGATGCGCGCCCGCGACCTTCTCGTTGGCAACGAGACATTCTACTGCTGAACTACCCCCGCAAACTACTGTGAATATAGTCAAATGTGCCGAAGTGGTGAATCGAACACCAATAACCGCTTCTTCAGAGCGACGCCTTGACCACGTTGGCAACTTCGGCAATATTGCCTATTATATACACCGTATATAACAAACTCTGTTTATTATATCCTCTTAAAACTGTTTGGGCAACATTGTAGGTAGAACAAAGAAGACTCTACTGGCATTCTCCATAGTTTAAGTATATTATACCTGTTATGCCAATAGGCACTAAAACACCAGAAGCAACAGAATTACATCAAAGAACTACTCCGGGCCTTCTACTGCGTGGAGCTTTACATCTAGTCGGTTTAGGACACCAACGAAGGCAAATGCTTAGCCCGGATGAAATCCAATTTCGAATTGAGGGAGTTTTCAGGAAGTTTCCGTTAACGAATGAGGAAGTCTTGTTTGCTATGATTACAAAAGCAGGATCATTATCAGAAGATGAAATAGCAAGAATAGCAGTTTTCTATGAAGGAACCTACGAAGCTGCTCGAGGTTTAGTCTTGGGTCACACATCAGTTGCTGCGCTTGCGAGTTTTGCACGTATACCTACACTAAGCCAAGATCCGTTTTTAGCAAAAGTATGCTTTGACTATGGACGTGAGGTTACAAGACCTGAGCGTCTACAGGATGTTCTGCACGAACTGGAGCAGGAGGAAAGACACTCTGTGTCATGCAACGACCCGAAATATCTCAGTGTTGAGAGAAGGATGACTGATGATCTATCTCGTCTATATTTACACCAATACGTTGCTTGGACTGAAGGCTTTAATTCATTAACTCAAACTCCTATGGCACTGTGGAAACCCGCTTCTTCTCTTCATGCGGAAAACTTTGCTTTACTAGAACAGACTTATAAGGAACTAGTCTTTCCCTTATTACAACCGGATCAATTAATAAAAGCCGGGCATTC
Organism: Candidatus Daviesbacteria bacterium RIFCSPHIGHO2_02_FULL_39_12; assembly: GCA_001777055.1. Lineage (GTDB taxonomy): Bacteria > Patescibacteriota > Microgenomatia > Daviesbacterales > UBA10151 > 2-02-FULL-38-15. The sequence goes on from MFCX01000030.1 coordinate 2,047, forward strand.
GGGTTACTTGATATCAGGTCAGCCAAGAATCGATCATAGATTTCTCTAATTTCCGAAATTAACAGCTCATTTTACAGTTACACTTTTAGCCAAATTTCTTGGCTTATCCGGATTATAACCTAATTTAGTAGCCAGGAAATATCCTAAAAATTGGGCAAAGACGATATTGGGTAATACTGAACTTGCCCTACAGTCTGAAACCTGAAAAAAATAATCGTAAAGTTGATTATTTTCCGCTGCCACTCCAATTATATATGCCCCTCTGGCTTTAACTTCCATGGCATTTGCCAAAATTGCTCCTTTTGTTTCATCATCCGGCACATAAACTATCACCGGCGTCCCTTTTTCTATTAAAGCAATTGGCCCGTGTTTTAATTCTCCTCCGGCTAAACCTTCCGCGTGAATATATGAAACTTCTTTAATTTTTAAAGCAGATTCTAAAGCCACAGGATAAGATAAACCTCTGCCTAAAACATAAATATGTCTTACTTTGTGTATTTTTATAGCCAGTTTTTGAATCAAATCCTTCTTTTGTAAAATAGATTCAATTTCTTTAACGCTTTTTTCTATTACGTCAACACCCTCCTTAAGTTTTCCTGCCACAGCAAAAGAAAGTAATAATATATTGGCTATCATGGCCAAAAGAGCTTTGGTAGAGGCGACAGCCTTTTCCGGACCGGCCTGCAACATCATTTTTATATCCGACATTCTATATAGGGTGGATCCCAAAGTATTTGTTAAAGCCACAACCTTAACACCCTTTTTCATGGCAGATGATACAGGCTCTACAATATCAATTGTTTCGCCGCTTTGCGATATAGCAATCAGTAAACTTTTATCGGTCAAAAAGTGCTCCGTGTAATTAAATTCAGATCCTAAGGCAAAATTAACATGCTTTTTAGTTATTTGAGAAAATAAATATTCTCCTAAAATACAAGCATATCCAGCAGAACCGCATCCAATAAAATATGTCCCAAAAGCTTTTTTTATTTCTTGGGCAATATTTTCTATATTCTCTAAATTTTGAATTTGGTTGTATAAAACCTGAGGCTGCTCATAAATTTCTTTGAGCATGAAATGGGGGAAATCTTTAAGGTTTTCTCCTGCATATTCCCACTTAACTTTAGTAAATTGTGGTTTAATTTCTGCAGATGTTTTGAGATCGAAAAGCTCTAAACTGCTATTTAAGATTACTTGTTGTCCGTCTTCCAAAAAGATTAACTCGCTAGTATGCTGTAAAATAGCATTAGGATCTGAGGCAATAATAAAACCATTTTTTGTGCGTCCGACAACTAAGGGGGAACCAATCTTGCAAGCCACTATATCTTTTCCATCAGAAACAACGACTGCATTTAAACCTTGTAATTTATTAAAAACAGTTGCCACGGCTTCAGCTAAAGGCTGGCTTTTTAACTGCTCTTCAATTAAGTGGATAATTACTTCCGTATCTGTCTGGGATTTAAATTTGTGATTTTTAAGAGTATTTTTTAGTTCTAAATAATTTTCAAAAATACCGTTATGAACCAAGGTTAATTTATTTGTGCAATCCATATGGGGATGCGCATTTTCATCAGTCACCCCTCCGTGAGTTGCCCATCTGGTATGACCAATTGATAGGGTAGAGGACACAAGGTTTAAGGATTTAGGCAAGAAACCGATTTTTTTTAGAGTCTTAAAGCGATTGTCCGTAAAAAAGGAAATTCCCCAAGAATCATAACCTCTATACTCAATGTCTTTTAAACCGGCAAAAACAAGCTTTGAAGCATTATCTTTTGTACCTACAACTCCAAATATTCCACACATTATCCTGAAATTATATCATCAATGAACAACAAGATAATGGGCAGTAACCTTTCCACGGCGCTCTGTCCTGTGGACGGTGTAGGATTTGAACCTACGACATCTTCGATGTAAACGAAGCGCTCTACCGCTGAGCTAACCGTCCTTGGTGCAGAGGAGAGTCCTCATTTTGAACCGCTTCTTTTGCAAATCCTGTTCCATCTTATCAGTTTGATGAACGCATATCAAGCCGCGGAGGAGAAAGAATGAGCCCGTGTCAGACATGTATTTGATGTACATTGACGAGTCCGGAGATACAATCCCCCTCACCCAAAAAGGTAAGAAGTTTTTAGGCACCCTTCCTATTACCCTTTACTCTGTCGTCATTGATAAAGACAGCTACTGGAAACAATACCCTGTACAAAACCCATACTATATTGCCTACATCTTTTTGATGGAGAGATTCCAAAAGTTTTTGGAGGAAAAAGACGGATTAGAGATTTGTATTATTGACTTATGTTACGCATTCTTCCTTGTCATTCCCATGAAAATGGGAATCAATTCATCAGGAGTTACGACCTTCACTTTAAAGTTTGTCTCAATCTCTTTTTTGTGTTGTAAAAGATGCTTTCTGTCAAAACTTACTAAGTAATCTGCTTTGGAAGAAATAGCTCCTGCAACAATAGGTGCATCCTTTGCTTCTACAACTTTTGCAACTTTTAATACTAATGTTTTAGAGGGGCGAACAACCTCTGGATTTAAAACTTCTAAGAATAATTGCAGAGCAGGAAGAGCTTTAGATGCTTTATTTGTTAAATTTCTTTGAGTTTCTTCTAAAACAAGGTCGCTTATAATTGCTTTAAGCTCGCCACGAAGTGCCTTCATGATTAAATCTCTGGCAGAACCTGCAGAAGAAATGGCAGCAGCAATTAAAACACTTGAATCTATGAAGGCTTTATCTATATTTTTTGGATTTGATGCCATATTTTTCTTCTATTATAGTACCACGTATACCCCGGCCGGATTCAATTAACTCTTCCAAAGACAATCCTTTTTCTTTTAGCACTTCACCAATTCTATCTAAAGCTTTTGTGGCAACTATTTCTTGGGGAGAAATTAACACTCCTTCATCCGTTTCTACAACAGCAACTAAATCGCCTTTTTTAAGCCCAAGTTTTTCTCTAACCTCAGTAGGAAGAGTAACTTGGCCTTTTTCCTGAACACGGACTAATTTTCGCTCTGAGTGAGTAGATTGTAGGAAAGTCATACTTTCTGAATTTTAGCTAATTTTAAATAAAAAGTCAATAGGAAAATTAGCTGACATTACCCCACTAATTCTAAATAACTTGTAAAATATTGGTAGATTTTGAGGAT
>MFCX01000031.1 GCA_001777055.1 Candidatus Daviesbacteria bacterium RIFCSPHIGHO2_02_FULL_39_12
ACAAAACAAGGATTTATGACTCTAACAAATGACCAAATTTTCCCTTACCAAATATGACATTTCGTTTTGCGGTCACTATATGTTATTTTCCAAACAATGATTACGATGCAAATATTAACTTATACTGAGACCACATCTTCCTAGGGCTATAGTAAGGCAAGGGATACACAGACGCAATCAGAAATTGCATGCTCTTCCAATGAGAGGTTGCTAAACATTATCATTAAGCCCTTCAACTTATAAGTTGTTTCTGATATATTAAAGCTATGGATGATAAAGAATATTTAAATAATCTAAGGCACTCTTGTGCCCATCTTTTGGCAGCATCCGTACTCGAACTTTGGCCGGGCACTTATAATGCTATTGGGCCTGCCATTGAAAATGGTTTTTATCAGGATTTTGATTTTGGAGCTATGAAAATCACTGAAGAAGATTTGAGTGCAATAGAGCAGAAAATGCAACAAATCCTTGCAACTTGGGATACTTTACAAATCAGGGAAGTTCCGGCTGAACAAGCGCGCAAGGATTTTGCCCACAATCCATATAAACTAGAACTGGTTGAGGAATTTACCAAAGAAGGCAAAACCATTACAGAAACTGTTCAGGGAAAATTTTTGGACCTTTGTAAGGGTGGGCATCTTGAAAATCCTAAAGATATTAAACATTTCAAACTCTTATCCATAGCCGGAGCTTACTGGAGAGGCTCTGAGAAAAACAAAATGCTGACTAGAATTTACGGAACTTGTTTTCCAACTCAAGAAGAATTGGATAAGTATTTGGAAATGCTGGAGGAAGCCAAAAAGCGGGACCATAAAAAGCTTGGTCCGCAACTGGAATTATTTTTCTTCCATGAAACCTCGCCGGGCATGGCTTACTGGCTGCCAAAAGGAGTTATTTTATACAATGAATTGATCAGCTTTTGGAGGGAAGAACATGCTAAACGAGGCTATCAGGAAATTGTTTCACCGATATTGAATAAAAAAGACTTATACATTACCTCAGGACATTTTGATCACTATTGGCAGGATATGTTTGTGGCAAATATGGGTCCAAATGAAGAATACGGCATGAAAGCCATGAATTGCCCAAATGCCATGGTCATTTTCGGCTTTAAAACAAGATCCTATAAAGATCTTCCCTTAAGACTGTCTGATACAGACCCGCTTCACCGTTACGAATTATCAGGAGTATTAAACGGGCTTTTCAGAGTCCGGGAATTTAGACAGGATGATGCTCATATCTTTGTTTCCGAGTCCCAAATAGAAGATGAATATAAAAGACTTTTTGAGATTGTAGAAAAATTTTATTCTATATTTAATCTGGAGTATTCTTTTAGGCTAGGTAAAAGGCCGGAAAAGTTTATGGGTGATCCAAAGGTCTGGGACAAAGCTGAGGAAATTTTGGAAAAGATTCTAAAGCAAAGCGGTAAAGATTACTTTGTGGCAGAAAAAGAAGGAGCTTTTTATGGACCAAAGATTGATATATTAATGAAAGATTCTTTAGGTAGAGAGTGGCAAATGGGCACTTTGCAATTGGATTTCCAGCAACCTGTCAGATTTGATTTGAAATACACTGATGCAGACGGACAAGTTAAAACGCCTATTGCAATTCATAGGGTAGTTTACGGATCTTTAGAAAGGTTTATTGGCATTTTAATCGAGCATTACGCCGGAGCTTTGCCGGTTTGGTTATCACCAATCCAGGTACAAATTATACCCATTGCCGATCGCCATCATAAATATGCACAAAATGTACTCGAACAATTAAAGAGTGCGGATATCAGAGTTAAGGTTGATTTACGTGCCGAAAAAATGCAGGCAAAAATCAGGGATGCTCAATTGCAAAAAATCCCCTACATGATCATCGTAGGTGACAGAGAACAATCAGAAAATAAAGTAGCCCTCAGAACCAGGTCCGGAGAAGACTTAGGCGCAATCAAGCTGGATGAGTTTATTAAGAAGATTAAAACAACCATTGAATCTAAATTGTGAGTATGCTAAAATTTTTGAAGAAAACTTTAAGGAGGTTTTAGTTACTGGCTAAATTTTATCGTCTTAACGAGCATATTCAAGCTCCGACTTTACGGCTTATTGACTCCGAAGGGAAACAAATGGGGGTAATTCCCCGTCAGGAAGCCTTGAGTAAAGCCAAACAACTGGGACTAGATTTAATTGAAATTGCTGCCTCTGCCAATCCTCCTGTTGCCAGGCTGGCTAATTTCCAAAAGTTTAGATACGAGGAAAGTAAAAAGGATCGGGGGAATAAAAAAAGCTCAGAGGGGGGATTAAAAGAGTTATGGCTGTCTCCCAGAATAGCTGAACACGATCTAAAAGTCAGACTAAACCGGACAGAAGAGTTTTTAAAAGAAGGGCATAGGGTTAAATTAACAGTTAAGTTTAAAGGTAGGGAGATGGCTCATCAGGAATTAGGCCATAAAGTATTACAGGAAGCTTTAGCGCTATTGGGAGATAAAGCCGGAGTAGAAAGAGAACCTAAAATGGAAGGGAGAAAGTTGTCTGTAATTGTAGGAAAAACAAAAGGTGGAATTAAAGGACACGAAACTGTCATTCCCGCTCGCTTCGCGAAGCGAGCGAAGACGGGAATCTAATTTCGAACGTGACTTAATTAATTGGATTCCGACATTCTTCGGGATGACAACAGGAATTAACAATGCCGAAGCAAAAAACTAAAAAAACTATATTAAAAAGAATCAAGATTACCTCAAAAGGTAAGATTTTACGTAGGCATCAACTTGGTGCAGGCCATTTAAAAAGACACAAATCCAAAGGAGCTTTAGAAAGCCAGAAAAAAACCATGGAATATTTCAAAGGTGAATCAAAAAGATTTAAAAATATTATCGGAGACTAAAATGGGCAGAGAAACCAGAAATTTTAAACAAACAGGCAGAGCAAGAACAGGCAACTCGATTCCGAGAAACTATTCAGGGTATAATCGTGCCGGATATTGGGGAAAAATTATTAATGTATTTAAAAAAGGAGGGGGTAGAGTCTAGTCGCGAGAGTTAAGAGTCTAGGCAAAACAACTCTAGACTCTTAACTCTCGACTCTAGTCACTAATTATGGCACGCGTTAAAAGAGGCATTGTTACCCATAGAAAACATAAAAAATTACATAAGTTAACCAAGGGCTACAGAGGCGGCAGAAGTAAACTTGTTAGAGAAGCAAAGTCTGCCCTGTTGCACGCCGGAGAATATGCTTTTGCCGGCAGGAAACTTAGAAAAAGAGACATGAGACGGCTTTGGATTGTCCAGCTTGGCAATGCAGTCAGAGCAGAAGGCTTAAGCTATTCTAAATTCATAGCAGGACTTAAGACTAAAAATATTAATTTAGACAGAAAAATACTCGCTGATTTGGCAGTCAATCACAGGGATGACTTCAAAAAAATTGTCGCAGAAACAAGAGCTTAACTACTTAAATTGTCATTCCCGCGCAGGCGGGAATCTAATTCCGACCAAGACTCCCTTAATTGGATCCCTGCATCCGCAGGGATGACAAAGGAAAATATGAATGCTAAAAAAATAGTCCTTGCCGTAGGCGCCCACCCGGATGATATTGATATAGGATCTTCAGGTTCTGTTGCCAAATGGATTAAAGAAGGCGGGCAAGTTTATTATTTAGTTTTAACAGACGGCTCCAAAGGTTCAGAAGACCGTCATATTTCTCACCAGGATTTAACCAAATTAAGACATGCCGAACAACAAAAGGCTGCGGATATTTTAGGAGTTAAAAAAGTATTCTTTTTAGACTTTGTAGATGGGGAATTAGAAAATAATCACGAGTTACGAAAAGAAATTGTCAGAATCATAAGGCAAGTTAAACCAACTACAGTTATCTGCTTTGATCCTACCTTTGTTTATGATGACAACCGCCAATTTATTAATCATCCGGATCATAGAGTGGCAGGACAAGCGACATTGGATGCAGTTTTCCCTTTTGCCAGAAATGTTAGAACTTATCCGGATTTACTGGAACAAGGATTAGAACCTCATGTGGTGGAAGAAGTTTTACTGGTAAATTTTTCCAAAAATAATTTTTTTGTGGATATATCGCAAACTTTAGATTTAAAAATGAAAGTTATAGCCTGCCACACCAGTCAATTTATAGACATGAAAAAGTTTTTAGAAAGAATTAGATTTTTCAATCATGAAGCAGGTAAAAAAGTTAAACCTAAAGCAGAATATGCCGAAAGCTATTTTAAAATAACCCTCCGCCGCCCAAGTTAATACCATTTAAAAAATGTAAAATATGTAATGCGAAATCTCAATTGTCCTAAGTTTACGTAGTCTAAACTGTCCAGACTGAAGGAACAGTTTATATTTTTAAACCTTCAGTCTAAACTTGTAGATAATCTTATCCATAGCCTCAAGTGATACTTTATCTCCTTTTAGGTAGAGCCAAATCCTACAGCCTATATATCCTGCTGGGATTTTGTACCTGATCCCAAAAAGTGATATAGTTGAGTCTGTGTAGACATATCTTCTAACTGTAATTGTTAGAAGTTGCTGTAACTCCTGCTTGGGTTTTCTTTTCTCTGATGGTTGGTAAACCTGGGCAGGAGTTCTTTTATGCATACCCAGACCATCTGATTTAAACTCCTCATTAAACTTAATCTGCCAGGCAAAGAATTTTTCATTCTTTTTTCTCCTTTATTACCCCTAGGAGTTGTTTAGGGGTTAATTTGGAGTAGTTACTATGCCTGCCATCTTTTAAAGCACCTAAGCCACCTTTTGCAGCTTTATCTAAATACCTTGTGATGGTTTTGCTTGAACATCCAAGCAAATGACAGGCTTCCTTTCTATCCAACTTACCTTTTACCAGCTTTTTAACAATCTCTTGTTTAAAAGACAAATCATGTCTTTGCATTTTTCTCACCCCCTAAGCTGGACAGTGAGAAAAGTTTAGGACATTTCAGACTTCGTTTTTAGAAGACAGTTTAGATTTCGTGTAACAACAGCACAAACTGACATTACCCCACTAATTCTAAATAACT
>MFCX01000032.1 GCA_001777055.1 Candidatus Daviesbacteria bacterium RIFCSPHIGHO2_02_FULL_39_12
CCAAAAAGCTTAAGATCCCTATAGATCAGGAAGAAGTTACCCAACTATCTAAAAGAGCCCGCGGTACACCTAGGATTGCCTTAAAACTTTTAAAAAGAGTAAGGGATGTTACTGAAGTTCATGGACAGGGAAAAGTGACTAAAGAGCTTTTAAGTCAAACGCTAGATTTACTTGAGGTTGACCCTCTTGGGCTTGATGATTCAGATAGAAGATTACTTTTAACTATAATTGATAAATTTAACGGCGGACCGGTAGGAATAGAGACTTTGGCTGCCACTATTTCTGAGGATATTGGTACTATTGAGGAGGTTATTGAGCCATATCTTATGCAGGTTGGCTTTTTAAAGCGTACTTCCAGAGGGCGAGTAGTTACCGAGTCAGCCTATATACATTTAGGTAAAGTTGTTCCTTCGTCGACTGAACAGAAATCATTAGAAGGTACTAAAAAAGGGTCATCATCCTAACGTGTTATTCCCTCTGGAGGTAATTTTATGATAATCTGTATATAAGAGTATATGGAATCTGGAACTGACGGGTCTGCACCGCTACCTACGCCCAAATCAGAGTCTCGGTTAGGGGGGTTTGGTGGTATTAAAAAATGGTTAGAAAAACGAGGTCTTTCAAGACATGGACATTCACGACAGGAAGTTTTATCTGAAGATGCTCCTCAAACAATGAGCGAGGTAGTGACCTCTGTTTCTCTACCTGAAAACTTAGTAAAGCCTGAAATTCCTATACCAGGTGTTGCTTCAATTCCCGAAGGCAATATCCGTCTGTTTCATTTCACATATCCCGAAAATCTTGACAGTATTCGGAGTCGCGGAATCACCAGCCCAAACGTAGACATAAATGAGAATGGGTTGAATAGTGCTCCCAATAGTACTTGGGTTTACTCAGACTTGAATTTTAATGAACTCCCTGAATGGACAATTGGGATACCATTCCTTGAGTTTTCTGCACCACCCAACGAAATGGGTCCACACAATGCGGTTGGAAAAGAGGGTACCGCTAGAACGTTAAAGCCTGGAATTAATATACCCTTAGAAAGGATCGTTGCTATTCACGAGCCATGGCATGAAATGGTTCGTCAATCTAACAATGGTGTTATTGATCCTGAATGGCTGAAATCCTATACGGATAGATCCGTACAAGTTGCTGGTACGAGAGGTACTCGTGGAGGCTACACTAATTATAGTGAAATTGCTAGACAGAAGCAGTACCTTGAATCACAGGTTATTGAGGCCAATAAATATCTTAATTCCCCCGACAACCAGCCAGAGCTGGTATAATCTCAAAATATGGTCAAAGCGGGGATTGTGGGTCTCCCGAATGTAGGGAAGTCAACATTATTTAATGCCCTTTTAAAAAAGAGGGTGGCTTTGAGCGCTAACTATCCATTTGCTACCATTGAGCCAAATATTGGGGTTGTTGCTGTGCCGGATGCCCGCCTCAGCAAGCTAGGCGAGCTGGTAAAAGAGGAGGAACATATGGATCAAATGCCTCCCCTGGTACCGGCAGTAGTCGAATTCGTCGACATTGCGGGTTTAGTTAAAGGCGCTTCAACCGGCGCAGGTTTGGGTAATCAGTTTTTATCACATATAAGAGAGGTGGATGCTATTTTGCATGTAATCAGGGATTTTGAGGATGTTGAAGTAATTAGGGAAGGCAGTATTAGTCCTGATGAGGATAAATTGACTATAGAAATAGAATTGGGGTTGGCTGATCTGCAGACTATAGAAAAAGTTCAAAGTTCAAAGTTCCCCGGCCTCGCTCCGCGAAGCCACGCCAAAGGCGGGCGAAGCGGGGCGGGCAAAGTTCAAAGCGACAATTTAAAATTCAAAGTTTCTGCAATAGAAAAAATCAGAGTAGTCTTAAATGCAGGGCAAATGGCAAATGCAGCAAATTTAACAGATGACGAACAGGAGGTGGTTCGGGAATTACATTTACTTACACTCAAGCCAATCTTATATGCCTATAATGTTTCCGAAGCAGAGTACGCAGATAAACTGCGAGATTCTTCGTTAATCACTCAGAATGACAAGTTTGTTATATGTGCAAAGGTTGAGGAAGAGCTAGCTGATTTGACAGAGGAAGAAAGAATTGAGTACTTAAAAGAGTTAGGAATTGAGGAGACGGGTTTGGAGAGATTAATTAAAAAGGCCTACTTTTTTTTGGGGCTAATCTCATTTTTAACAGCTGGCAAAAAAGAAGTTAGGGCTTGGACTATAAAGCGGGGAACTAAAGCTCCACAGGCTGCAGGAGTAATTCATACTGACTTTGAGAAAAAATTTATAAGAGCAGAAGTTGTAGAGTATGGCAAATTAATAGAAGCAGGCTCTCATTCGGCTGCTAAAACAAAAGGCTGGGTAAGAACTGAAGGTAAAGATTATATTATGCAAGATGGAGATGTTGTGGAATTTTTAATTGGGAGTTAAAACTTATCTTTGGGCCGGAATTGATGAGATTCAATTTCATAATATGCTCCTTTTGTTACTCCTTTTTTTCTAATAAACCCACTATTTTGTAGCTTTTTCAAATCATAACGTAAGGTTCTTTCATTTACCGCCATAAACCTTCTTCTAATTTCATCAAAACTGACTAATTTGTGATCCTCTATGATACTTAGAATCTCAGCCCTCCTTGGAAGAAGGTAGTCTACGGCTTTTGATTGTTGTTTTGCTAAAACTTCTCTTTTGCCATCTTCTGCGCTTTTAGCAATAACTTCCAGCATAAATTCCAAATAATCAGTAGTGTCTTTTTCTGGTTCATCTAAGGATCTATAATAATTATTTCTTTCTTGGTCTAAGTATTCCTCTAGGGCAAGTAGACCCTTCATTCCATAACCGCCTTTGGCCAAGATTGCCAACAAAAGTAATCTGCCAACTCTACCATTACCATCCAAAAAGGGATGAATTTTTTCAAAAATATAATGGGCAAGACAGGCTCTTATGGGAATAAATTGCTCCTTATTACTATTTATAAACATAAATAATTTATTTATATGGGAGATAATCTGACTTGGTTTGGGAGGTAGGTAAATAGCAATACCAGCAGTGTTAAAAATAGCACTACTTTCTGTTCTGAATTTCCCCAAATCGCTTTTTTGAACAATTTCTTCTAGTACAATTTGATGAAAATGCAAGATATCTTTGAGACTTAACTCTTTTGCACTTCTTTGATAAATCAAATTTAAGCCTTTTAAAATATTGAACACTTCTTTTTTCTTTTGATCCTGAGAGGATGTTTTAGGTAATTGATCTAAGGTTAAATCGTTTCCTTCAATACGAGCAGAAAAAAGTGAGCTTTTAAGGGTGGATTGTCTTCTGATATTCATTTCAATTTCAGGAGGGATTGAAACAGAATTGATTACTTCTTTACTTGATTCAATTGAAGCAAGGAGTTGTGAAATTTTAGGGATGAGAGTGTATTTTGGAGGAATTAACATTATTGCCTAATATTACCAAATATTTCCTAATATTACCAGATATTACCGAAAATTCTAATTTCTAAGCTTAAAATGATCTCAGTATTTTCTCATTGAATAATGAGCATGAAACGTCTTTTAAAAATCGATAGGTTTTAGATTAATTTTGTCAAATAATTTAGTCTTTTCTTCATCCATGATACTAGCATATTCATTGTCAGATTGCTGCATGGAAATTTGATCAAGTTGGTTAAAAGTAATTCCTGGTTTTAAATATTTTTTGGCATTAGGAATATTCTTTAATGCCTCATATGGGGTGAGGTAGGTTTTGTATATTTTCTTCTGTTTACCTTTAGAGTTTGTGGTAATGGTAGCAAACCCACAAGGCCTATGGAAGTTAAGATATGGGTTAAAAACCTTTAAGTAAAAGTCATTAATCTCTGGGGCATATTTCTGATGGATGTAGAAATACCCCATGTGTTTTCTGATGATTGAGCCATTTTTGCTCTCAACTAAGGCATTGTCATTTGTTTGTCTGGCTCTGGATTTAGTCAGTCTGATTAAGAGTTTGTTTAAAAGTCGGGCTACAGTTTTGTTGATGTATTCAGAGCCGTTATCTGCATGAAACTCAATGATGATAAATGGGTATTGCTCAATGATTAACTTTAAAATTGGTTCCAGGTAGGATTCAGAGATTTGTTCCACTGAAGCAATGATTTCCCATTGAGTTATCTCATCAACTGAGTTGATGTGGTAAACACCTTTGGTATACTTTTGTCCACCAGATTGTCCTTTATCTACCAAATCTGTGGCTAAATCACCCTGATGGACAGTATCTATCCTGATATATCCGGGTTTACCTTGAGGCTCCGGTTTTGCCCTTTCTCCAATATTTCTCTGGACTGCCTGGGTGTTTTTAAAGGTTAAATTTTTAGATAAATATATTCTGGTAGTTCTTAACCGATAGATTGTGGCAACTGAAATATGACTGATGCTTTCATACTCAGTTTTACCATATTTTTGGTACTCCCTGATTAAAATCTTCTGAGTAGCAGGACCGTTAAGTCTTTGGTGAACATTGTCAGTTTTACACAAAAGGACAATATCCCCCGGAGAATATCTAGTTGGGAAAGAATGTCTCTCATACTCTACAAAGGCCAGCCTACCCTTTAAATATTTAGCGATTAATCTTGAGAGTTGGGCATTTGAATAACCGGTAATCTTTTGGATATATTCCCTGACTTCTCCTCTGTCACCTTTCCTTAACTTTCTGAAATTAAACCTCACTAAAACTTCCTTTACCCATTCATACTTTTGTTTCTTGGAACCCCCTGAAAACTTAACAGGCAGGTTTCCATTTAGGAATTTCCCCAGAGCATTAAAGTCATTTAAGTTTGTATCAATCATAGTTATATTCATAACCTATGATTTTACAAGACCTTAGCTTCTACATGCTCATCTTGTACTGGAATTACCAGTTATTTCATGCTCATCTTGTATGAGACAAGACTATCTCTTGAATTATCTCTTGCTCCTTAGTACAATATCGTTTCATGAATAGTTATTATTTAACTTTGGTTCTAAAAGTTGATTTGGAAGACAAAGAGAAAAAGGCTCTTTTGGACTCTATTACCAAAAAATTACTAGGAGAAGATGGTAAAATGGAAAAGGAAGATATATGGGGAAGCAAAGATTTAGCATATCCAATCAAAAGGCAGACTAAGGGGGATATGGTTCACTTTGAGATTACGGCTGATCCTAAAAATGCTAAGGCTATTGACAAAACATTAAAGTTGGAAGAAGATATATTGCGTTATCTTTTGGTAAGGGTTAAGGGGCAGACTCTTCACGCTTTACCCTAACATATGGCATCAAGATCTTGGAATAGGGTTGAACTAATAGGTAACTTAACAAGGGATCCTGAACTCCGATATACTCCAAATGGCGCTGCTGTTTGTACGTTTGGCTTGGCCACCAATAGAACATATATTTCCGAAGGCGAGAAGAGAGAAGAAGTTGATTTTCATAGACTGGTAGCCTGGAATAAACTGGCAGAGCTTTGTAACCAGCTGCTTAAAAAGGGTACTAAAGTTTTTATCTCCGGCAGATTGCAAACCCGTTCCTGGGAAGGTCAGGACGGAATACAAAGACAAACCACGGAAGTTGTGATAGAAGATATGATTATACTCTCGCCCCGACAAAATGGTGAAGTTACAGCGCCGCCACTGTCTGAACCGCCACTGCCTGAAGAAGTTAATGCAGAGGCAGTAATTCAAGCTAAATCTAAGGCTGAAGAAAAGGAAGAGCCAAAGAAAGCTGAAGAAGCTAAACCTGCTGAAATAAAAAAGACTTCTCCCCAAGAAGATATCAAAGACGATGAGGATCTTCCATTCTAGTATACTTTAATATATAATCTCCAAATTATGGCTGAGAAGAAAAAGATTACCAGAAAAGTAATATCGTCTAAATTGCCCCGCAAAGAGGAAACTTTGCAGCAGACATCGGAACAATTTACCCAAGTAAGTAGGGAAGCAAAAACTAATCAGAGCTTGCCTTTTTCTGATGAAAAACGTAAAAGGGGTTGTTATTTTTGCCAGCGCCAAAATAGCCCCTCTTATACAGATTTGGCTACATTAAAAAAATATTTAACAGATAGAGTTAAAATTTTACCACGGTTCCGGTCAGCCCTTTGCGCAAAACACCAAAGAGAAATTGCTAAAAATATAAAATATGCCAGACATTTAGCATTGCTGCCGTTTGTCCCCAAAGTTTGACTAACTTACTTAAGTGACTTAAGATATTTAAGATGCCCAAGGCTAGCGGTCCTTTTGATAGTTTTGATAATCTTGATAAGATAGATATAAATTCAGTTTTATACTGGCTTAAAACTCCTCCCGCACCTGCTAAATTAGAAGATTATTTGGCTAATAAAATATTATATCCTAGCGCCTTTTCCCTCTCCATTGATGATATGAAAATTGATCTGGCAATTTTAAGGGAGGCTTTAAGGATGAATGGTCCAAAGCCAGGGCAGAAAATGGGACCTTTGTTAGGGGATAATCCGTTTTTAAATTTTACCTTAAGAAAGATTATTATTCCGCAAAACTTTTTACGTTTTTATCCTGATCTTGTCAGTTTAACCTGGGCCTTTGTAGACGGTTTGCTTTTAAACAGAAAAAAAGAAGATTGGTTTGGAGATCTTTGGATAGTGGTGGTATCGGATGATATAGATGAGGTAGTCGGAACAGTATTACTGCCGCAGTTTATGAATTTACAAGCCAGTTTGGAGTTTAATTTGTTGGGTAATACCTACAAAGTAAGGGTGGGCAGTTTGACTGTTTTACCCTGTCCGAAAGAGCGGTGCGAGCTATCTTATAAAGTTTCAGGCGGACAGATTTTAGGTAAAAATGAAAGCGCGCTGGAAGTTTATGGCGGCAGATTGGGACTGATGATAGACGGAAGGGTTTAAACTATTATGCAAATACCCCAAACAGTCAGAGTAGAAAAAGATGTGATTGTCAGAATCCATAGAAATTTAAGGGGTAAAGGCAGCTTAAATGTGGCCAAAAATCAACAGGTGAGCCCTTCTGATATTTTGGGCACTGCCCAACTTTCTTCCGGGTTTAGAATCTTAAACTTGGCCAAGCTTTTACAAGTTGCGCCCCCAAACGTAGAAAAGTTTCTAAAAAGGGGTCTGGGACAAAGGATTTATAAAGGGGAGTTACTGGCCGGCAAAAGCGGCAGGTTGTTTGGCAGCCAATATATAGTGACTTCTCCAAGTGATGGTGTGCTGGATTTTTTAAACCCTGCGACAGGGGAATTGAAGCTCACTTTTTTACCCAGGAAAATAGATCTTCCGGCAGGTGTTTACGGGATCGTTGAGGAAGCAGATTATGAAAAAGGGTTGGTAGTAATTAGAACTCAGTCAACCTTAATACATGGATTATTCGGCTCCGGGAAACTGCGGGATGGGAATTTGCAAATAGTCAGTAAAAGAGATGAGTTTATTTCCAACTTGTCAATATTATCAAAACTAACCGATCAAATAATTGTATTAGGCAGTATAATTTCCAAAGAAGCCATAGGAGAGGCAATCTCAGCAGAAACTAACGGCATAATTTGCGGCGGAATTGCGGCCGGAGACTATAAAGCGATGGCAGGAGGCAGATTAAGCTTTCCCCACAAATTGGAAAACGATATCGGGATTTCTGTTGTAGTTTGTGAAGGCTTTGGCGCTGCTGCGATCGGGGAAGATATTTATCAGGTTCTTGTGCAACATAACGGCCGGTTTGCTTCCATTAACGGCAACAGGGCAACAATCTACTTACCTTCTTTTGAATCCAGTAGTATAATACGGGTAAAGAATACTAATCTGCCTTCTTTAGCGGATACGTCCACTGCCGAGGAGGAAAGCATAAGAAGGGTTGAGTTGAAACCGGGTTTGAAAGTGAGGGTAGTTGGCAATTCATTTTTGGGTGAGCAGGGGAAGGTTTTGGTCATTGATAAAACAGAAACTATTTTGCCTTCCGGCATTAAAGATGTGATGGTAACAATAGCAACCAGCCGACGCAAAATCCAAATTCCCGTAAACAATCTGGAAGTGATAGAATAATCTATTTAAATTATGAAAATTTTGACAAAAATGGATGTTAAATTAGCGCTTATTGCCATTTTAACCTTTCTTTTGGGCTGGCAACTGGGGCATCGTGACATCCAAATAAAATGGGCAAAATTTAATCCGACGGTTTCTGTTGTAAATCGCGATGTGCCTAAAAATATTGATATAGACTTTAAATTATTTTGGGATACCTGGGATTTGCTTTCTAAAAACTATATTGATAAGACAGCCCTGAATCCGGAAAAGTTATTTTACGGGGCAATTTTCGGCATGGTAGCGGCAGTAGGCGATCCTTACACAGTTTTTCTGCCTCCTGATCAGCAAAAATCTTCCCAAGAAGAATTAAGCGGCAGTTTCGAGGGAGTAGGCATCCAGCTTGGTTTTAATAAAGAGAAAAGATTGGTGGTTATCGCACCGCTTGAGGGAACGCCGGCAAAAGCAGCCGGGATTAAACCCCAGGATATGATTGTCAAGATAGACGAAAAAGATACCGCCGGGATGAGTTTGCCGGAAGCTGTCAAGCTGATCAGAGGAGACAAACGCACAAAGGTTAATTTAACAATCCTCCGGGGTGAAGATACAGAGACAAAATCTTATACTTTAATCCGCGATACAATTATCGTAAAAAGCGTTGAAGCAAGTTTTAAGAACACAAAGAACGATAAGAGCGTAGCTGTGATTAAACTGTCCCGCTTCGGTGAGAAGACCAGTGATGAGTGGGCTCAGGCTGTTTCTGAAATAACTGACAAAGGGGTGAACGGTATTATTTTGGATATGAGGAACAACCCGGGAGGTTTTTTGGAAGGGGCTGTTTTTATTGCTTCGGAATTTTTAGACGGAGGCGATGTGGTTTTACAGGAAAATAATCAGGGTCAAAGGACGCCTTTTAAGGTTAACAGGGAGGGGAAATTGACAAAAATCCCCTTGGCGGTTTTAATTAACAAGGGTTCAGCTTCGGCATCGGAGATTGTGGCGGGAGCTTTGCAGGATCGCAGGCGGGGTACTTTGATCGGGGAAAAATCATTTGGCAAAGGTACTATCCAGGAAGCGCAGGATTTGTCTGAAGGGACAGGGATTCATATTACCGTGGCCAAATGGCTGACTCCCAACGGCAGGTGGGTTAATGACACTTTAGGTCTTGAGCCGGATGTTACAATAGAAATGGATAAAAATGATGAAAGTAAGGATTTGCAGTTGGAAAAGGCGCTGGAACTACTGGACTAATGGATTATTCTAATTTAAAATTACCAAAACCGAATATTTCAGGGATACTGCTAGCAATTGCAGCAGGAGTAGTTGTGGCAGTTGGGCTCTACCAGGCTCAAGTTAGAGGTTTGATACCTTCGGCAAATATCAATCTGCCAAAAATTCAAAATCAGGAAACCAGGACTATTTTGAAAGAAGAAAACGCCATAGTGGCAGTAGTTGACAAAGTCTCTTCTTCTGTGGTGGCAATTGGAGTTTCCAGAAGGGTGATAAATCCGTTTGATCCGTTTGCTCTCCCCAGAAAGGAAGATTCAACAATCGGCACAGGGTTTGTGGTATCTGATAACGGGATGATTGTCACAAATAAACATGTAGTGTCCGATACTGATGTGAAATATACAGTGGTGACCAAGGACGGGCAAAAATACGAAACACAAAGAATATACCGCGATCCGGTATTGGATTTGGCTTTGGTGCAAATTAAGGCTTTGGGTTTAAAGCCGCTGGAACTGGGGGATTCCAGCAAGTTACAGGTTGGGCAGACTGCTATTGCCATAGGCAATGCCTTGGGCAGGTTTACCAATACCGTGACTACCGGAGTGGTATCCGGTTTGGGCAGAAGGGTGGTGGCAGGCGATCCTTTTTCCGGCGCTGCAGAGAGTTTGGATAATTTAATACAAACTGATGCGGCTATTAATCCCGGCAATTCAGGCGGGCCTTTGCTTAACAGCGCGGGGCAAGTAATTGGCTTGAATGTGGCTACCACTGAGGGGGCGCAAAATATCGGTTTTGCCATACCTTCCAATATAATTAAGCCGATTATTGATGAATTTCTTTCTAAAGGGTCAGTCTCCAGGCCCTTCATGGGAATACAATACAGGTTTATTTCCAAGGATGTGGCTATTTTAAATGAAGTGCCCCAGGGAGCCTATATACAGGATTTAGTAGAGGGGGGGCCTGCCCAAAAAGCAGGGGTGGAGGCAGGGGATATTATAACTAAAATTAATGGCCAGACAGTTGATTCGGAAAATAAAATATCGGAGATTGTGTCTAAAAGTAATATCGGTCAAAGATTGGATTTGGATATTTGGCGGGACGGTAAAACCTTAAGTATTCAAGTGATATTAAGTGATTTGCCTTCAGAATAGTATTTTCAGAATAGTATTTTTAAAATCCTTTGCTTTTTGGCAAGATCAGTTTTAACTTCTACTTGAGCATCGGGGAAATATTTTAGAGCTTCGTTTATAGCCAATTCTCCGTGAGTATAGTCAATTTCACCAACCAATAGCTTTAGGCTCAAAAGGGGACGCCTTGCAAGGCTAGAAATTTGCTTGAGGAGTTTACGGTAGAGTTCAAAGCCATCTTCGCCGCCATCTAAGGCAACACGGGGCTCAAAGTCTTTGACAGAAGATTCTAAATAAGGAATTCTAGAGGAGGGAATATAAGGTAAATTAGTAACAATAATTATCTCCTCCTCGTTATTGCGAGCGAACCGAGTCTGACTCGGGAGCGTGGCCCGCTTCGCCCGTCTTTGACGAGGCTTCGTCTGCGAAGCGAGGCGAGCAATCTTGTTTGGATTTGTTTCTGAGCTAGATTGCTTCACTTCGTTCGCAATGACGGATAAAAGATCACTTTGGAGGAATTGGATTTGGTTCTCTACTCCATGAAGTTTGGCATTTTGTTTGGCAATTTTTAAAGCTTTTGGGGAAATATCTGTGGCAATTATCCTTAGGCGTGGAGCTAGTAAACCCCTGGGGTTAGTAATAAGGTTTTTGGCTATGGAGATAGCGATGTTGCCGGAGCCGGTGCCGAGATCAATCAGGGTATAGGGTATAGGGTATAGGGTATAGAATTTTAACACCTCATCTACTAAAAGCTCTGTTTCCGGGCGGGGGATTAAGACATCAGGGGTGACTTTAAACTTTAGTTTATAGAATTCTATCCAGCCTTTAATGTATTGAGAGGGCTTGGATGATGTCATCTAAATCTCCTTCTAAAATCCTATCCAGATTATGCCAGGATTTGCCAATTCGGTGATCCGTTACCCTGTTTTGAGGAAAATTGTATGTTCTGATTTTTTCTGATCTTTCACCGGTTCCAACCTGTAAAGCTCTTTGTGCTTCTATGTTACCAACCTTTTTTTGCTGTTCAATCTCCCAAAGTTTGGCTCGAAGCAAAGCAAAGGCATTTTCCCTGTTTTGCAGTTGGGATCTTTCTGTCTGGCAGGTAACTACAATTCCTGTTGGAATATGCTTTAATCTGACAGCTGTTGAGACTTTATTAACGTTTTGTCCTCCTGCCCCGCCTGATCTGAAGGCCTCAAATTCTATTTCAGCAGGATTAATGCTGATTTGGGTTTCTGTTACCTGAGGAAGTACGACTACAGTGGCGGTTGAAGTATGAATCCTGCCTGAGGATTCAGTAACCGGGACTCTTTGCACTCTATGCACACCTGATTCAGCCTTGAAAGACGGGTAGGCATTATTACCCTTTATCTTAATAATTACTTCTTTGATTTGGCCTAATTTACCCTCTGATCTGTCTAATTCCTCTACAGCCCATTTTTTACTTTCGGCATATTTGGCATACATCTTTAGTAAATCCCCCGCAAAAAGACCGGCTTCGTCCCCGCCAGCTGCAGAACGGATTTCCAAAATAGCGATGCTAGGATTGACTCCATCTTGGTCCACCTCGAAGGTGCCAACGTAATCCACCTTCGAGGTGTCTCCCGTCGCTGATTGCTCAAGCTCCTGCTTCTGTTTTTCCAGTTCTGCAATTTCTTCAGCTGCCAGTTGCGCCATTTCCGGATCTTCCAGTAAGGGTTTTATTTCCTTGATTCTGGTGTTAATTTCATCAATTTGTTGTTGTAAATAGTCGTTCATAGCTAGAGATCCTTCGGCTTCGCCTCAGGATGACATGTGTATCTAAGAAGGGATTTGTTTGCGGGTCTGCATGAGTAAGTCTTTCAAAGAAGGTCTCTCAGTTTTCTTTTGTGTTACTTTGGATTTTCTAGCTTCCAAAATGCTTCTTCTTTCCTCTTGTTTGGCCTTTGAAGTCTCCATCTTTTTAACGAATCTGTCCACCTGACCTAAAGTATCAACAAATTTTTGCGCTCCGGTATAAAAAGGATGGCAGTTTGAGCAAAGTTCCACTCTAATTGCCGGCACTGTTGAGCCGGTAGTGAAAGAGTTGCCGCAGGCACAGGTTACTTTGGCCTCCGGATACCAAGTTGGATGAATATTTGCTTTCATGTAAAGGATAGTATAGCAAAATTAAGTTCAAAATTCAAACACTTTACACCCTATGAGCCTTGTGGCGGTGGTGGATTTGCTTGGCTAAAGTGCCAATGTATAGTCCTACGACTATGAATACAGCTCCGATAGTAAAGGAGGTGGATATTTGTTCTTCTAAAATGGCGATAGCAAGGAAGGTAGCTATGAAGGGTTCTATGTACTGGAATAAATCTGCAGCTATAATGCCTACTTTGGACAGGCCCCATTCGAACAGGAAGTAGGCAGAGATAGAGGAGAGTAAGGTGATATAAGAAAGGCCTAATAAACCTAAGACTGTAACCTTCGAAGGCCAACCTGGATCTTCAAGATATTCCAAAGCAGCTGGTATAAACATTACCATTGTTGAAACCATAAAAGCAATAGCAGTGATAATCAAGGTTGGATATTTATGAGAGATTTGCTTGGAAATGGTAGCTCCGATTACCCAGGAAAGTGAGGCTAAAACTATTAGAGTATTACCGGTTAAGGTTTCCGGAGAAAAATTGCCGGATAAAATTTGCGGCAGACCAATAATTATCATTGCTCCGGCCAAACTTAATGTAATTCCCACCAGATTAATTACCAGGATTTTTTCCTTTAAAAACCACCAGCCGGAAAGGACGGAAAAAACAGGAATGACCAATGTTAGCAGTGAGGCATTAATGGCAGTGGTTTTCTGAATACCTTCAAAGAAAAAGGCAATATTTAAAGAGGTAATAAAGACGCCTATCGCCACAAGCTTTGGTAAATCTTTTTTGTCAATTTTAACTTTCTTGGTTTGGGATAAGAAAAATGGGGCTAAAAAAAGAGAGGCTAAGGCAAATCTTAAAAAAGCCAAACTCATAGGAGGGAATTCCTGTAAAGTTACCTTAGCCACCACAAAATTTGCTCCCCAGATAATGTGAGCAAGAATTAGGGCTAAATAGGGTAATGGAGTTTTTAGAATCTGTGAAGACATTAGTAAGTATAGTGTAGCATGATACTTTATACTATTTACGATGTCAGTTTAGAGATTGCTTCGTCAATTGAAAGTACCTCTTGAGTCTTATTTGTAAGATTTTTCAAGGTGACTACATTTTTGGCTGCTTCCTCAGGTCCTATGATTATTACATAGGGAATTCCTTTTTGATCGGCATATTTAAGTTGTTTTTCTAACTTTGTATTGGGATCAAGCCAACTTTCTGTATTTATATTGGCTTGTCTAAGGGAAGTTAGGGTGGTTAGGGAGGTTGGGAAAAGATCGGGAGAAAATACTGTCACCAAAACTTTGGTGGTAGTTAAATCTTTGGGGAATAAGTTTTGCCCATCCATTGCTTCAATGAGGCGGTCAAAGCCAAAAGCAAAACCAACAGCCGGAATTTGTTTACCGGCAAACATGCCAATTAAGTTATCGAACCTGCCGCCGCCACAAACTGACCCGGCCTCATAACCCTCAATTTCTGCCTCAAAGATTAATCCTGTGTAATAGTCTAAGCCTCTAGCTAATGTTGAATCAAACACAACCCGACAGTCGTTAACTATTTTTGTAATCTGTTTAAGTTTCTCTGTTAGGCTTTTATTTAATATCTCATTTAGTGATGAGGCAGGAAGACCTTTCTTTTTTAGCTCCTCCAATACTGCCTCTTTGCCAATCTTTTTTAACTTGTCGATAGTTACTATGGCAGATGGGTTAATTTCAGTAAAATTATTTCTGTCATTGATTAACACTTTAAATTTGTTAAAGCCTAAACTCTCTAAAGATTTAATAACTACCTGAATAATTTCCGCATCAGCCAGGGAAGAGCTTAAGCCGACTGTGTCTATATCACATTGTAAAAATTCCCGGAAACGCCCTTTTTGAGGGTTTTCAGCCCGCCAGACTGGTTGAATCTGATATCTTTTAAAAGGGATGGGGAGTTGGTTTTGGTACTGGGCTACAACTCTTGATAAGGGTACAGTTTGATCATACCTTAAGGCTACTTTTCTACCACCGTTATCAGTAAACCTATACATTAATTTATCGCCCTCTTCCCCATATTTACCGAGTAATACTTCCTCATACTCCAAAGCAGGAGTTTCCAAGGGCTCAAAGCCAAAGGATTCAAAAACTGCTTTGAGCTTATTTATGGCATACTGACGTTTTCGCTGTTGGGCCGGCAAAAAATCCCTAAACCCCTTTAATGTCTGCGCTTTAATGTTTTTGTCCATTTTTTTTACTCCTTTATCATAGCATGAGCAGGTTACTAAATTTTAAGATATTGCATAAGGTGGGTTTGATAGTTGCCACTCTTGCCCATAAATTACCCTCATCATTCTATTTACTTCAGGATCATCTAGGTTTGGATAAACCTTCTCCACTGTTTCTAAAACCGCATCCCTAGCTCCTTTCTCAAGCAATTTGCCTACCCATTGATCTACTTTAGTCTTGGAAATAAGAACTTTTGCAGCACCCCTGGCAATAGTTAGATCTGCCAGACTGATAGGTTCCGAATAGGGGATATCATCTCTAACGCCTAATTTCAACCTACAAAAACTAAACCCAAGCTCCTTGACGAGGATTAGTGGCGACTTTGGTTTTCCAACATCGTCTGTTAAATTTTACAGTTTAACTTCTGGTCCGCATTTTGGCGGACAGCTTGTGAATCGTGACTTCACTCAAACGCTTTTGAAATATTTAATTGTAATAATAGTATATCACAAAAAATTTGTTTGTCAAATTGCTATGGGGTAATCAGGTGTTGCACTTCGTTTACGAATTAGACTGATGATTTAATAGAGGTAATTACAGAACACGCGCAAGGTGATCAAGACAGTTTTGAGGAGGCATTTAACTCCAGAAGCTGGACAAAAAGAGTGCAGGAGATATTCAGTTGTGCTTCGATAAGGAACTATGACATTGATCCTGATTCTTTAGAATTGACTGGTTTAGCGTTACTTTCTTTCTTAAGAGTGCAATTTGATAGGGATACCAATCATAGATTTCTGGTTGTTTTTGGGTTTGCCAATGATTTGGGTGAGGAAAGCAGAAGTTGCTACGCATGGCAGGAGGCGGGAAAAACCAAGAGTTAAACTACCTCCCAGGTGGATTATCAGGAAATGGGATTATATTTTGTTGGTGAGGCAATCTATTAATAACGTGTGTCAGGAATCCGCCTTGTTGCAGCAGTGGTTCTCCAAGTGCGCTGGCAACGCGTCTTGCAATCATAGTGCCTGTAGCAAAAGGTAATTCAAAATAATCAGTGTAATATGTGCCGTTGCTTCTTTGGTCTGGGTTTGCTTGTTTAGTGAGTCTTCGGATATCTTGCCAATTCAGTCCTGGCTTTGGTATATAACATATCATCATCTTTGATCCAGAGAAAAAGGTAGCTTCTGCTAAAGCGGGAGTTTTACCCTTTCTGACCAGATCTTCTATAATCTCAGGTTGAGATAAGCTCTCTGCAGTTAAGTTTGGAAATTGTTCGTGTTCGACTGTGCTCATTATACTCTAATTTTTGTTCTCAAATTATATCCGGAGCTGTCATGTTTTTCAAGTCACTTGCAGGCTGAGTTATTTACTCCCAATGAACGTAATGGAGTGGATTAGGGAGAAGTGGGGTTTGAGGTGAGGGAGCTTTGGGAGGCTCTAAACTGAATTTATTATATATTATTGGGATATTATGGTATAGTAATCAGTGGTTATGAAGATTGTTATCTTTGCAGGCGGAGTGGGTACCAGACTCTGGCCGCTTTCCAGAAAAAACACCCCTAAACAGTTTGAAAAAATTATCGGTGATCAATCTACTTTGCAACTGGCTGTCCAAAAGCTTTTCCCGGATTTTTCCTGGGAAGATGTATACATTTCCACTAATGAACAGTATAAAAAGATTATCGAGGATCAACTGCCAAAACTGCCTAAAGACAACATTATCACAGAGCCGGCTTTAAGAGATGTTGGTCCGGCAGTAGGTTTGGCTGTGGCAAACTTTATGAAAACTTCCCCCAATGAGCCAATGGCAATACTTTGGGGAGATCATTTAATCAGGAAAGAAGATGTTTTTAGAAATGCTCTTAAAGCAGCTGAAAAATTAGTAGAAAAAGATCCGGAGAAAATTGTTTTTATAGGTCAAAAACCTAGATTTGCTAGTCAAAACCTGGGTTATATTGAGTTTAATTCCGAGGCAGAAAAGACTGATGGATTTCCAGTTTATGGATTTTCCGGCTTTGAGTATAGACCTCACTTATCAACTGCAGAAAGATTCTTAAAGGATGGTAAGCATAGTTGGAATTTAGGATACTTTGTGGCTACACCAACATTTCTTTGGAAGTTATTTGAGCAATTTGCCCCTAAACTTTTTGTTGATTTACAAAAAATCAGTGAAAGTGTAGGCGCTAAAGAATATAATCAAGTTTTACAAGCAGTTTACCCTCAAATAGAAAAAATTTCATTTGATAACGCGATTTTAGAGAAATTAAAGAAAGAAAATGGGTTGGTAATTTCCGTGGATATAGGCTGGTCTGACATTGGAGCTTGGGAAGCCTTAAAAGAAGCCCTGGCAGGATCTGATGATGAGAATGTAGTCAAAGGCAACGTGGAACTTTTGGATTCTAAAGACAGCTTGGCTTTTAATTACAATGGTCAACTGCTAGTTGGAATTGATCTTGCAGGGATGCTTGTTATTAATACAGAGGATGTATTGTTGGTTTGCCCCAAGTCCTCGGTGCCTAAAATTAAAAAATATGTGGAAAGTTTGGCAGGCGGGCCAAACGAAAAGTTTACTTAGGTTTAGCAGCAGGGGAAGATGTTTGGGCAGAAGGAGTGGCGAACCTTTTTGGTTTTAAGATTCCTCCTTGGGGAATAATGTAAGTAAAATCCGTCTCAAAGAAATTATTTTTGCCAAAACTTCCTGTTAGGATGATAAAATTGCCTATTTTGAAATCAGCAGAATCCGGCAACGAAACAGCCATATTTTTAAAGCTACGATCTTTTAAGGTGATTATTTTATCTGAAATAGCGGCAATTTGACCCCAAAGGTAAGTTTTAGGTCGTGAGTCGTCTGTAGGCAGCAAGATAACCTCTCTGGCTGTAAGTACTCCATTTTCATCCACATCACCCAAGGCAGCAATATAATCTTCCTCAAAGATTACTTTGGCACTAAAATTTTTCTTTTTAACTTTAGACGCAAAATTAGTATCCTGGTTAATATTAACTATTCTTGGACCGTAATCAGTTGCTAATGTTAAAGCAGTCTCGGATTTGAGTTTGACTTGACCTACATAAGCTTTGTCTTTTAATTTTTGATCAATAACTTCTTTTAACTTGGCAGCTTTTGAGGCAATTTCTTTTTTTAATTCTTCAAGCTTAATCTTAACTTCTGCAGAAGGGGTGGAATCAGCCGCGATCGCGGTTGCAGTGTAAAGTGTAAAGTTAAAAGTTAAAAGTGTAATTGCAACAATAATTTTGAACTTTGAACTTTGAATTTTGAACTTGTTTATCATATTTTCTCCTTTGAATAGTACAATGTCCTTTGGATTTGCTTTGAGTCTCCATTGTTATCAAATACTACTGCTGTAATTTTGTTAACGCCTTCATTTAGGTCTAAAGTAGTGGAAAAACTGCCATTAAGCTTGGATTTTGTCACCAAGCTTTTGGAATCTGTGAAAATTAAGACCTCTTTTGCAGGAGAAGTTTGACCTGATACTAAAATAGGGCTTTGGAAGACTAAACTGTCTTCATCAGGATGGCTTAAGTCTAAGATTAAAGTTTTGGGAGGAGTAGTGACAGGGCCTTTGGAGAATGGTTTGGACCCCCTTTGATACTGAATATTCAATATGTAATATAAACCTCCTAAAAATAACAATCCTGCAATTAAAATTGAAATTTGAGAAACCACGAAGACTTTAAGGGATAATTTCTTATTAACCACTTGTATATATTAAATCTCTCTTGTTGGACAGTCAACCTTTATGTTAATATCCAAACCGATGGATATTTACTGGTTAGGCCAAGCTTGTTTTAGGCTAAGAGGCAAAAATGCCCAAGTTGTAATCGATCCGTTTGATTCTACATTTACCGGCCTGAAATTACCAAAAGAGTTATCTGCAGATATAGTTTTATCTACTCACGAGCATCAAGACCACAATAATACAGGCGACGTGACTACTACTCCTTCAGGCGCCGGTAAACCAATGGTTTTTAAAAAGCCTGGAGAATACGAAGTAGCAGGAGTGGTTATTACCGCGATAGAGTCTTTTCATGATAATACGAGTGGCTCAGAAAGAGGTAAAAATACTATTTTTCATCTAAATTTAGACGGTTTAAACATAGTTCATTTAGGAGATTTAGGTCAATTGGAGTTAACAGAGAAACAAGTAGCTCAAATCGGCCAAACGGATATTTTATTGTTGCCTGTAGGTTCAGTTTATACTATTGATGGTAAGCAGGCTGCTGCTATTGTGGCTCAACTTGAGCCAAAAATTATTATTCCTATGCATTACAAAATAGATGATTTAAAGTTTGAACTTGAGGGAATGGAGAAATTCCTAAAAGAAATGGGAGCAGAAGGGGTAGTTGCCCAACCTAAGATAAGTATTACTAAAGAGAAGTTACCTGAAGAGTCCCAGGTAGTAGTTTTAAGTAAAACATAACTCAAAACTCAAATGCGATTTTATGTCACAGGCAACAAAGCTTCCTCCACAAAATATTGAGGCTGAACAATCCCTTCTTGGGGCGCTTCTGATTGATAAAGATTCTATTGTCAGAGTTTCCGAACTTTTGCACCCTACAGCCTTTTACCGCAGTGAACAGCATGGCCCTATTTATGAGGCAATCCAATCGTTATTTGAAAGAAGGGAACCAATTGATTTGGTAACTGTCACAGAAGAGTTAAAAAGAAAAGGTTTTTATGACAAAATAGGCGGGGCTGCCTACTTGACTACTCTAGTTAACGTAGTCCCAACCTCTGCGCATATCGAACACTATGCCAAAATCATTAAAGAGCACGCCGTCCGCAGAAGCTTAATTGTCCAAGCCACCAGATTAATAGAAAAAGCATATGATGAATCGGAAGGTGTTGATGAGTTACTGGAAGGAGCAGAAGCAGGCATCTTTGCTATTTCCCAAGAGCATGTCAGCCGGGATTTTTTGCCAATTAAAGATGCTTTAACTGAGTCTTTTGACCGCTTAGATGAGCTGCAAAAATCTTCCGGCAAACTCAGAGGAGTGCCAACCGGCTTTAGGGATTTGGATAATAAACTGGCAGGTATGCAAAACTCTAATTTAATAATTCTGGCTTCTAGACCCGGTCAAGGGAAAACAAGCATGGCTTTGAATATTGCCCAATATGTAGCTGTTACAGCAGGTTTGCCTGTAGGTATTTTCTCTTTGGAAATGAGCCAGGAAGAATTGGTAGATAGGTTACTGGTGGGTCAGGCAGATATTGATGCCTGGAAATTAAAAACAGGTAAATTAGATGAACAGGATTTTGACAAGCTGTCTTTGGCTATGGGTGAGCTGGCTGAGGCCCCAATTTATATAGATGACACTCCGGGTATAACTATTTCGGAAATGAGAACCAAAGCAAGAAGGTTACAGATTGAACATGGGTTAAAATTTCTGATTGTTGATTATTTGCAGCTTGTGCACGGCAGGAATTTGGAAAATAGAGTGCAGGAAGTCTCAGAAATCTCTCAAAATTTAAAAAATTTGGCCAGGGAGTTAAAAATTCCGGTGTTGGCTATCAGCCAGCTTTCCCGGGCGGTCGAACAAAGGGGTACCAGAAGGCCGCAACTGGCAGACTTAAGGGAATCAGGGGCCATTGAGCAGGATGCGGATGTAGTAATGTTTATTTACAGGGAAGACCCGGAAAAGCCGGAACTGGTGACTTTGGATATTCAAAAACACAGAAATGGCTCTGTGGGGGAGATAGCATTAATGTTTAGAGCGGACAGGACTAAATTTTATGGTATGGAGAAAACCAGAACTCCCAAAGGTGAAAAAGATACAAAGGAGTTGTCTAAAGCAGCCTAAAAATTTTACTGACTGCGGGTCGCACCCAACGAGCGGGAACATGGCGTTGCCCTCAGTGATGGGTCTTTATACCTTAACTTTGCGGGGGCGGCGGAAGCCGCCACAAGACAAAAAGAAAATGATATACTGATTTCATGGACAATCTGCCCAAAGATCCACCAGATGATAATAATTCCACCCCTGCCTCGCCCGCAGGCGGGCCACCTACCTTTGGTTCTAATTTCAACCCCCATATCAATCCAATAGACCCAAACAATCCTTACCAACCACAACCTAATCCTGTCCCGCCTCCGCTACAAACTCCTCCCCCAAATGTCCCCATTCCTCCGAATCCCTTGAATACTCCTGAAAACCCCGATGCTTTAAAACACGAACACTATTCAGAAGCAGCCCAAAACAAACCAAGAGATGAACATGGTCACTTCATTCATACTAATCCTGACCCCCAAACCCCAATCCAATCAGGGCAAACACCCCCTGCGCCCCAAACCGCCCCTAATACTCCCAGCTGTAGGTAAACTATTCCCCAATTTCTCTCCAATCCTTCACAGGTCAATCATTGCCCAAGGGATTATCCAAAAATCTACCAAAGGATATTACCTGCAGGCAAATGATAAAGATAAAACCCTCTGGACTCTTCAGCCCAAATCACAAAATGTTAATCTGGCTGATTTTCAGGATCAGAAAGTAGAAGTTAAAGGCAACATGACCCCAACACCTAATTTAATAGAAATTTCAGAAGTTGTTTCTTTTGACCCTAAACCTTCGCCTACTCCTACTGTCCCAGCCATCCTTTTTTCCCCGAATACCCCCAATTCCCCGAACCTCCCTGATTCTTCTGTTTTACCTGCTCTTTATTCAGGGTTAACTTGGGAACTGACTCAAAGCAAAACTATTCTATTTACTTCCGGCAAAAGAAGGATTGAGCAGGAAGGTGTTTATCTGCAATCCTCACAAGTTACAGATTTCCCTCAAGCATTTTTAGATTACTATACGAATGAGCTTACTAACTTAGGTTTTAAACAAAGCCTAAATTCTTCTGAGCCCTCCGGTACGACAATAACTTTTGCTAAAGATGACTTATTCTTAACTTTTGGAGTAAAACATATACTCCGGTTCGGGTGAAAATAAAAAGATTATTGGTTATAAAGCCTTTATTGAACATAATTAAATGAAAGGGTTTACCCTTGTTGAACTTTTGGTTGTTATAGCAATTATTGCCATTTTGGCAGCTGTTGTTGTTTTGATTATTAACCCTCTGGAGCTAATCCACCGCAACTCTGCCCATAGATCCTTTAAACAATTCTGATTATCACTATACTTACTGTGCTGATGCTGATTCCTGGGAAATTAATGCAGCTTTGGAATCAGATCAACAATCATACAGAATGGCTGCTGACGGAGGCAACGAACCGGATAAATACGAGGTAGGCTCAAACTACTTCCTGATTTCTTCTGCAGGAGGAAGCTGTACATATTAGCAGTAGATGTATATATAATGTAGATATGGGTAAATTAATTACGGTTTCAGGTTTTGATTTACTCATTTTTTCGATCGTTCTAACAACCTTCCCGGATTCAGTTTTTTCCTCAGAAGCCCTCAAAGCCCTGATTCTTGGAGCCTCCTTAACTAGATATAATTCCGGAATACTAACCATCGGACCTCTCTGGGATCATTAGTAGTCATTGCATGTAAATCTGCTACAAAGACTACGGGATGCTTGTCTTGTAATTCTAATCCCAGTAAAAAATTCTACTTGGTATTTTGGTTCTTTTTCTTTCATTTCTATTTTTTTGACATCAACTATATCTTTTCCGTTCTTTTCTTTTTTATTATACCACTTTATAGGCTGTTGTAAAGTAACCGATATTCAGCCTTCAATAAAATAACTCATAAGCTGATTTTGGTATAATACTTTTGTGGTTACTATAGTTTTTGAATCACATTCAACAAGTCTGGATGATGAAAATCATCTTTCATCGGGATGGAATGATGTTGAGCTTTCACCATTAGGAACACAGCAAGCAAAGGACTTAGGAGAACGAAGAAAAGATGAAAAATTTGATGCAATTTTTTTGTTCCGATCTTCAAAGATCTTATAAAACAGCTGAAATTGCTTTTGATGATAAATTCCCAATAATTCGTGATGAAAGATTAAGGGAATGTAACTATGGTGATTTAACCCAAAGTCCTAGCGCACAAGTAACTCAAGAAAAGATTAAAAGAATTGATACCCCTTTTCCTAATGGAGAAAGTTATGAACAAGCTTCTGAAAGAATGAAAAGTTTCTTAAAAGATCTAGCTAAAAATTATAGCGGTAAAAAAATAATGATTATTGGTCACAGAGCTACGCAATACGGACTTGAACATTGGATAAAAGGAATACCATTACAAAAAGTTATTCCGGCTTCTTGGAGGTGGCAACCGGGATGGGTTTACAAACTTGAATACGAGACAATTTAATGATTTATCCATCTAGTTTACTTTGAGTAACAAAAGTGTTCTTTAGACAAAAGTTACTCAAAATCAATAAAATAGAAAGATAGGAAAGAAAAAGCGAAAATTTCTCCAAAAAGAATCCTTCAATTGGAGTTAGCTCCGATTTAATCGGAGTTAGCGAAGTCGCCGAAGGCGACTGAGCGAAGCGACACAATGCGATTAGCGAAGACCCGCGAAGCGGGGCTGAGCGACGAGGCGATACGCCGACGAAAAATGCCTGGCTCGAACCAATGAAACAATGGATAGTGGAAGCTGCTAACGCAGCTAATATCGCAAGAGGAGATAACCTGGATGAGAAAAAGGTACTTTCTTTAAAAATCTTCGGCTCGAACAGCACACTAAAAGGCAGAAAAGTTTGTTGTGAAGCTCTGAATCAATGGTCCGCCCTACGGGCGGACCCGCCCACTCGGGACTCTGTGCCGAGAGAGGGAGTCGAACCCTCATGCTTTTTGGGCACACGATTTTGAGTCGTGCGTGTCTGCCATTCCACCACCTCGGCGTAAATTGAATTATATCAGCTTTAATGGGCTAGACAAAGGAGCTTTATTTGGATACACTCAGCACATATGAAAAGAAGCGTAAGATTACCAAGCCATGTTAAGCCTGAGAGATACAAAATTATGCTCAAGCCTGATTTCAATGAGTTTACTTTTACGGGTATAGAAACTATTTACTTGTTGTTGGAAAAACCTACTAAACAGATTACCCTGCATGCAGTTGAATTGGAAATTGAATCAGCTGAATTTATTCATGAAAGCAAAGAAATCTGGGCTGGCAAAATTTCCTATGATTCTAAATCCGAAACTGCCACCTTTACCTTCCCAAAGCTTTTGCCAAAGGGCAAAGGAGAATTAAAGCTACAATTTAAGGGTATTTTAAATGATAAAATGCGCGGTTTTTATAGAAGTAAATACCATCTGGCTGGTGAAGAAAAGCATTTGGCTACCAGCCAATTTGAATCAACTGATGCCAGACGTTCATTTCCTTGTTTTGATGAACCTAGCCAAAAGGCTGTTTTTGATGTGACCTTAATGGTACCAGCGCATACGACTGCCATTTCTAATACTATTGAATCAAATATTTTAGAGCATGAAAATGGCTATAAAGTAGTTGAATTTGCGCCAACCCCCAAAATGAGTACCTATCTTTTGGCCTTCATTGTGGGGGAGTTTGAATATATTGAAGGGGAAAGCCATGCCTGCCAGCAGGCAGGGGAAAAGGGGAAAGGGGAAAGAAAAGGACTGGTTAGAGTTTTCACAACTCCCGGAAAAAAAGACCAGGCAAGATTTGCCTTGGATGTAGCCATTAAATGCCTGGATTTTTATGAAGATTATTTTGGAATAGATTATCCTCTACCGGTTTTAGATTTAATTGCCATTCCTGATTTTGCAGCCGGAGCCATGGAAAATTGGGGAGCTGTTACTTATAGAGAATCTACTCTTTTAATAGATGAGAAAAAATCGTCTACTGCCAATAAACAATGGGTGGCTTTAGTGATTGCTCATGAACTGGCTCATCAGTGGTTTGGGAATTTGGTGACCATGCAATGGTGGACACACCTTTGGTTAAATGAGGGATTTGCTTCTTTTATTGAGTTTTTGGCAATTGATCATATTTTCCCGCAGTGGGAAATTTGGACTCAATTTGTCTCAACAGAATTATCAGATGCATTTGCGCTAGATTCATTAAAAAACACTCATCCAATTGAGGTTGAGGTAGGTCATCCTACAGAAATATCTGAAATTTTTGACAAAGTTTCTTACTCGAAAGGAGCCTCTGTTTTACGTATGCTTTGGAAATATCTAGGAGAAAAAGATTTTCAAAAAGGTCTGCAGCATTATCTAAAAAGACATGCCTATGGTAATGCCCAGACTGAGGATTTATGGAAAGCTTTAGAGGAAGTAAGTGGTAAGCCAGTAGGTAAATTCATGAAAAACTGGACTTCAAAGGCAGGACACCCGGTAATAAATGTAAAAATCAAAAATCAAAAATCAAAAATAGAACTCAGACAAAGCAGGTTTTTCTCAAGCCCAATTTCCAGAAAGGAGGTTAAAGATAGGACTGTCTGGTCTATCCCGCTTTCCTTGTCATTGCGAGGAGCGAAGCGATGCGGCAATCTTTCTTATGACAAGGTTCTTCTAATGGATAAAAAGACTATGATTATTCCCAATAAGTGGGAAAAATTAAACGTTGGGGAAGTAAGTTTAGTAAGAGTAGATTATCCACATGAATATTTGAAAAAGTTTGAAGAGCAAGTGAGAACTGGAAAATTATCTGCACCAGATAGATTAGGGTTGATCAGAGACAGCTTTGATTTAGCCCAGTCCGGACAAAGTCCGACCAGCTTAGCTTTAGAACTTGCCCAAAGTTATGTAGCGGAGACAGATTACACTGTTTGGTCCGAACTAACTTCCCGTATCAGCTGGCTGGATTCACTGCTAGCCTATGAAGATTTATATAACAGTTATAAAAATTATGGTAGATATATTTATTCGGGGATAGCTCAAAAAATGGGTTGGGAGAAAAAGAAGGATGAAAAACATACAGATTCACTTTTAAGAAGTGTAGTTTTAAACATGCTTGGGAGGTTTGGAGATAAAGAAACCATCAAAAAAGCCCAGGAATTATTTGGTAAAAGAATAGACCCTGACTTGGCTGGTGTTGTTTATAATTTAGTAGCAGAAAACGGGGGAATTAAAGAATTTAATACTTTAATTAAAATGTACAAGGCAGAAGAAAATCAGCAGGAGAAAGAAAGGATCGGCAGGTCTTTGGGCCTCTTCAAATCTAAAAGTATTTTACAGCAAACTTTAGATTTTGCCATCTCAAAGCATGTAAGATTCCAAAATTCCTTACAAATTATTGCCTCAGTTTGGAGTAACTTTCATGGAAGGTATTTAGCCTGGGAATTTGTAAAGGGAAATTGGAAGTTATTAAAAGAAAGATACGCGGGAGGCCATTATTTCACCAGGGTTTTCGGGCTGGCCGGAGAATTTACCCACACGGAAGATGCCAAAAATATAGAAAAGTTTGTTGCTAAAAATCCTGTTCCTGAAGCCAAAAGGACTATAGCTCAAGCCTTAGAGCAAATTTATTCAAATGTAGAATGGTTAAAAAGGGATAGGGAAGGAATTAGAAAATTTCTCCAAAATACCAGTTCGTTATAGCTATTCCGATACAGTTTCGTTAGGGAGGTTACTAATAGTGAATTTTGAGGGGAATTCTGATAAAATCTTTACTATGGCGTTAAATGTAACAGAGCTGCGAAACGGCACTTTTTATAAAGAAGGGAATAATATCCTGCTGGTTTTAATTTATGAACATGTTAAAACAGGCAGAGGCTCAGGTAATATTAAACTAAAGGTTAGAAACATTAAGACAGGAGCGGTAATAGAGAAATCCTTTATTACTGGCGCCAGAGTTGATGAGGCCAATGTTGAGAAGAAAAAAGCTCAGTTTTTGTACAGAGAGGGGGATACTTTTAACTTAATGGATCCAATTTCTTTTGAACAATTTTCCGTTTCCTCACAAGTAATTGGTGATCAGGCAAAATATTTAAAGGACGGACTGGAAGTTTTGTTAATTGTATCAGACGGTGAAGCTTTAGGATTAGAATTACCCATGAGCTTAGTTTATGCCATTTCAGAAACCGGGCCCGGTGAAAAGGGTAATACTGTTTCCAATGTATTTAAAGAAGCTGTTTTGGATAATGATTTGGTGGTTAAAGTACCTATGTTTATGAGAGTAGGAGAAAAGGTGAAGGTGGATACAAGGACCGGGGAATATGTAGAACGGGTGAAGTAATTTATTCTTCGAGGGAGCAAAGCGACTCGAGAAGTTACCTTAAAAACTATGATATTATATTTTAAAGGAATGTTCTCGACTAATCGCTCGAATAATAACTAGTATGGTAAAGAAGATTACAAAAGCTTTAATTCCTGCAGCCGGGTTTGGAACTAGATTCCTTCCTCAAACCAAGGCCATGCCCAAGGAAATGCTGCCAATTGTAGACAAGCCGGTTATTCAATATGTGGTGGAGGAAATAGTTGAATCAGGCATTGAAAATATTGTCATTGTCACAGGTTCCACCAAAAGAGCAATCGAAGATCATTTTGATGCTCCAAACCAGGATTTAGTTCAAAATTTAGTCAATGGCAAAAAAGATGCTTTACTTGAACAAATCAACCGTATTTCAAATATGGCCAACTTTATTTATATTCGTCAAAAAGGGCCTTATGGTAATGGTACTCCCGTGCTTGCTGGAGAATCAGTAATAGAAGATGAGCCTTTTGCTGTTGTTTGGGGAGATGAATTTATCTATGCTGAACCTCCAAGATTAAAACAAATGATTGAGGTCCACGAGAAATACGGCGGAATTGTTATATCCGGAGTTAAGATTGAAAAAAAGGAAGATCTAAAACGTTATGGAATAGCGGATTTAGAGCCGGTAGAAGGCTCGCCTCGCTCCGCGGGCGGAGTGGGAAATGTGTACAAAATCAAGTCTATAGTGGAAAAACCTGAACCGGACAAAGCTCCTTCCAACATTGCCACTCATGGAGCCTATATTTTACCTCCGGAAATATTTAGCGCTTTAAAACGTTTAACCCCGGGGCAAGGTGGAGAAATTTGGCTGGTTGATGCAATTAATCTGCTAAAAAATGAAGGAATACCGCTCTATGCGGTAGAGATTGAAAACGGCAAATATTATGATACCGGCAATAAATTAGAATATATGAAGACAGTAGTTGAGCTGGCTAAAATTCATCCTGAAATAGGCAAAGAATTTAGCCGGTATCTTAAAGAATTAATAAGTGGTAAGTTATAAACGGTTCTGCCCGATAGAATGAGTATGGCAGAGAAAGATATTAATTCTAAACCACGCAGTGGAGTATTTTTGATTGAAGGAGCCAAACGAGCAGCGTTTGACAGAATGAAATGTTGATACTATACTCGGCCTATGGCGATAGAAGAGGATCAAGTAAGATCCTCGGATATTTATAAAACTCTTTCTGCGCCACTTGATGTTCAGGTAGAGGTGACGACTCTATGTAATGAAGCATGTGTGCACTGTTATAATTTTTGGCGAGGAAAACAGTTCAAAAAAGAGGTTGCCAATTTCCCTCAGAAAACCCTACAGAAAGATCAACTTTCACATATTATGGCAGGGTTAATTCAGGATCAAGTTTTTAGCGTTACCTTTACCGGAGGAGAACCATTTCTTTATAGATCAACAGTTATTGAGGGAATTAGGCAAGCCCGAGAAGGAGGCTTAGATTGTTCCTTAAACAGTAACTTAACAACCATGACCCCTGCTACGGCAGATCGTCTTAGAAAGATGGGTTTAGGCTCCATACTTACGTCGTTGCATTCTTTTGATGAGGAAATTCATGATGCTATAACTCAAAGAGAAGGATTTTTTAAACGTACAGTGCGTGGTATAAAGATCTGTCAAGAAGCCGGATTAAGTGTAGCAGCGAATATGGTAGTAACGAGAATGAACCAAAATCAGGTTTTTGAGACAGGTGCATTTGTGAAGAAATTAGGGGTAAAATCTTTTTCAGCGACCAAAGCCACTCCTTGTTTAGGCGGAACTAATTTTTCAGAGATTGGTATTAATCGGGGAGCATTTAAACAGATGCTTGAAGATTTATTAAGATTAGAAAAGGATGAAGGAATAGATGTTGACGTTTTAATGTCCTATCCACTTTGCGCTTTGGGGGATGGCAACCATTTCAGAAAATTTGCTGGCGATAGAAAAGGCATGGATCCATTAGCAACAGATTCTCTAGATGCAAGATGCTCTCCGGTGGCAGAGCTTGATCATGCCCCATCCGATTTTTGGGAGAAACAACTTATTGTTACTCCTAATCTTAGACTAAGGAGAGAAAATTTTGGAGGAATTATAGCACCCCAAGGACGTCAACCAGTTTTTATTGATAATACCGCCTACGAAATTATTGACAAATTAAAAAACGCATCGTCACAGTTTTCTTTTAAGGGAATTGAACGTGATTTTAAGCTATCGCAAACTTCATCTGATTTCTTTTTTGCGCTCTTTAGAAAAGAGTTTTTTGGAGAAGTCCAATGAGTAAGGATATAAACTCAGAGAAGGATTTAACAGGCATAGAATTAGGACCTCAATCAAAAGGTTTTGTTTCTTTTCTCTCAAAAGACCCAAGTCTAAATGGGGTTATAAAAGATTTTAGATATGGTTATATTAGAGCTTCAAGTTTTTTTAAAAAGAAAATTCCCGAAGTAAAACTCACTCTTGTCTATAGCAGGGAGGAGATGAATAATTTAATTGGATATAAAACATCTAGTTGGTTTGTTGGATACGCCGATTCTTCTAGTAAAATATTTATGTTTAGCCCATCTGTTTTTGACAGAGAAAGCAATCATAATAAAAAGGATTTTAGAAAAGTTCTTTGTCACGAAATCAGCCATTTATTTATTCGGCAAATTCATAACTCTTATGAACCCGTATGGCTTGAAGAAGGACTCGCTTATTATGTGGCGGGTCAAGAAAGTAGGTTAAAAAATAGCAACCCTATTTTTAATAATCCGAAAGCTTTATTCCTTATAGATACGAGGAATCGATGGAATAAAACTATTGGTAGTCAGCCGGATGTACCATATGCGTTAGCATTTTTGTTGGTAGACTTTTTGATTAGTTGTTATAGTAAAGACAGGGTTATTAAACTTCTAATGTCTCTAGAGGGTAGATATAACAAAAAGAGGTTTTGCCAAAAATTTAGGAAGCTTTATGGAAAAGATATAAAGTTAATCTTGAAGGAATTCTTTTCTAGACAGAATATTAAGTAGAAAGGGGGTGAGAAATATGCCTCTAATAGAACTCGAGGGAACACCTAGTACCGCTGCTGCCAATGGCAGTAAGGACGTAAGTGTGGTGCCTCAGTTTGTATCAATATTAAATAGTAAAGGATTGGAGTTGTCCATAGGGGAACAGGTAGAAACTGCATTTAGTCCTGGTCCACCGCTACCACCACCTTGCTTTGGTAAGCCACCACCTCCTTGTGTTGGTAGGCCACCAGAACCTTGCTATGGTAAGCCGCCAGGTGGGCCACCACCTTGTTATGGTGGTTGCTATGGTCGGTAAATGGGAAGTAGGTATAAAACATAAAATCGGGAAAATCCGGCGGCTGTAAACCTACGCTCCACCAATTTTCTAGGACTTGAAGGTTAAGTTATGATTTGGGAGTTAACTAGAAAGGGCTAAAATTGCTTCTTAAAGACTTAGTGGATGACTCTCAAAACTAAAACTAAACCTGTGACTGTGGCTGCCTGAGTTAAAATACCCCAAGGCAATTTTGCTGTTGAATTCGTTTGGTGACCAAAATTATAAAAATAGGAAAACGGAGGAAATTTCCAATTGAGCAGCCAGTAAGGAGCCTGTAATATATCCCATGATTCAGAGATCAAGATCGCCAGAAAAAGATAGGTAAGACTAACTGATTGGCCAAAAAGGATATAAGATAAAATTACCCCAAAAGTTAGATCCGCTATGCTTTGAAAAAATAAAACAAGCTTTTTTTTGCTTTTCCAGCCCCGGCCAAAATCCCAATGGGGAATCATATCGGCAATAGGGTGTGAAATGGCAACAAGCGGAATGCCTATGGCAGGGTCAGGTATGGCAGCGGCAATGCTGGCTCCTATTAATGCGTGTGCGGTAGCGGTCATACGGCAGGAAACAGTGTAGCACACTTTGTCAATTTGATTCAACCTTGTTGTTATGGTAGGCTAAATATCATGTTTCCGGTACTTTTCACTATTGCTAATATACCCATTTCTTCTTTTGGATTGTTTCTGGCAGTAGGCTTTTTAGTGGGGGTATTTTTAATATGGAGACTGTCAAGAGCTTGGGATTTAAATGAAGAAAAAATTTTGGATTTAACTTTGCTGACCTTTTTAGGAGGATTAATTGGGGCCAGAGCTTACTTTGTACTGGAAAATTTATCATTTTTTTCTCAAAATCTTTTAGGGATTATACTGTTTAATAAATTTCCGGGCTTTTCTTTCTGGGGCGCTTTTTTGGGGGGCTGGTTAACTCTTTTTTATTTGGCCAAACGAGCCAAACTGGACTTTTGGCAACTGGGAGATATTGCCACAATTGGCTTGCTGGGAGGATTAGTTTTTTCGAATTTAGGTTGTTTTCTGGGAGGTTGTAATGTCGGAATCATCAGTGATTCATTTTTGGCAGTTAATATGGTAGGAGTTTTAGCTAAAAGATTTCCCGTGCAGGTTTTGGAGTCATTGCTTTTCTTATTTATTTTGTCCTCTCTTTGGTCTAAAGCCACCCGCTTCCATCAAAATGGTAAGGTTTTGAGTTTGTCTTTAATTTATATCGGAGCAATAAAGCTTTTAACCGGAAATTTAAAGGATGTTCAAGGCGCCGATACCTTTTTGTCTGCCGTATTGGTGATTTTAGGAGTCAGCATCTTTTATACAGTAACCAGAAGAAACCTGTTTTCGGATTGTAAGGAGTTTACCGAATTTACCCTCAAACTTTTTACCGATTCTTTAACCCGCAAGAGATATCTGGAAAGCCTAAAGAAATACTGGTATAATAAAAAAACAGCCCTTTGGTGGAATCTGAGAAACTTAAAGAAAAATTTACAAAAAATCAATGTTAAATTTTCCTACAAAAACAATAAATTACATTAAGAATAATTTGCTCAGGCAGCAAAAAGAGGTGGAAAAGAATCTGAAAGAAGTATCAGAGGATGATCCGGCTAAACCCCAGATACTGGCGGAAACTTCCGAACCCGGCACGGATGCTTATATTGCCGATTCCCACATCAAAACAATAGTTTTAGAAAAACAATTAAAAAAAGCAAATAACAGCATTAAAACTGCTTTACAAAGAATCAAACAGGGAACTTACGGAAAATGTGATAGATGCGGCCACAACATAGAAATCGGCAGGCTCTTAATTATGCCGATGACATCACTTTGTGTTTCCTGTTCCAAGAAAACCTCTAAAAGACTTTAATCTTTTTGCCAGGGCAAACGGGCTTTAGGATTACTCCAGAAACTGGCCAGGTATGCCCCAACCGCGAATCCGCCTGTCAGAAACACCCAAAGGTTTATTCCGCTTAAATCAGCATTCCAGGGCAAAGTTAATCCGCCGCTGCCTGTTGCCGCTCCTAATACATACAACCCTAAGACTATATTTGTAAATGCCCAAACCACATTTAACACCGGTGAAGAAACCCTTTTAAAGGGTGTCATATGAGTCTGGCCGGTAATGCCTTTAACTAAATGCGGGACAGAGTTAAAAAGAAAAAACCCTGCCACAAAATACCAAAGAAGTTCCAATTTTTCACCCCCTTTCATTCCGCTGCTTATTCCATCATGGTCATAACTTTAACCATTTGTCAACAGCCCTAAATTAATCCTGGTATTGGAATGCATATCTCCTTCAACCTGTATCCAGGATGGTTAAGATTTTATGTTGACTCCAGTCAAGTTTTATGATAATATTTTTTGAGTGGAGTCAAAATATGGATATACTGATTGAAATTTACCACCGTCTTTTAAAAGAGACAGTGCCTTTATACAGAAGGAAATTTTACGATGATTTTCAAATGGACAGCCGATTTGTCGGTGTCATCGGGGCCAGAGGAGTAGGT
Organism: Candidatus Daviesbacteria bacterium RIFCSPHIGHO2_02_FULL_39_12; assembly: GCA_001777055.1. Taxonomy (GTDB): domain Bacteria; phylum Patescibacteriota; class Microgenomatia; order Daviesbacterales; family UBA10151; genus 2-02-FULL-38-15. Next base: position 32,655 of record MFCX01000032.1, read on the forward strand.
AAAACTACCTTTCTTGTAAACTACTTAAGGGATAATTATCTCAATTCTCAGCAAGCTTTATATATATCAGCAGATAATCTTTATTTTGTTGAACATAATCTTTTTGGGACAGTTGACCGGTTTGTTAAAGAATTTAATGGTCAGATTATCTGCATTGATGAAATTCATAGATATAAAGATTGGGAGCAAGAGCTAAAGAATATTTATGATTCTTTTCCTAGGCTATCCGTGATTTTCTCGGGTTCCTCAAGTATTAATCTGGCTCACGGTAAAACTGATTTATCCAGAAGACTGGTTTTAAAAACTATGTATGGTTTTTCTTTCCGGGAATTTCTGGAAGTACAAACTCATAAATCATATCCTTTGCTAACCTTTGATAATCTGATTGGTGATTATTACCGGTATGCTCAAAATTTTGCCCAAACGCCAAAGCTTTTGGGGTACTTAAAAGAATACCTGAAACAAGGCTACTATCCCACATTTCTCGAGCTTAAAAGCTATGAAAGCTATCAAAATACCCTCCAAAATATTGTTGATAAAGTTATCTACGAAGACATTAGCAGTTTTTATTCCCTTCACACATCAAATCTTGAGACTCTTAAAAAAATTATTTACTTTTTCGCAACTTCCCAGCCCGGCAGTATTAATATAAACAGATTGGCCCAGAATCTAAAAAAAGATCATACAACCATTGCAGAATATATTCAAATCTTAAAAGATACAGGACTTTTACGCTTTCTTTTAAAAAACAAACAGGGATATGCTTTAGTGCGGGATGCTGAGAAAATATTCCTTGACAATACCAATCTTTTATATGCTTTAAACAGAGAAATAGGCAAAGAGCCCCCAACCGGTCTGATGCGTGAGATGTTTATTGTTTGCACTCTCCAAAATGCCGGATACTTTGTATTCTCAAAAGAGTCAGCAGATATTGAATCCGGCGGTTATTATTTTGAAATCGGAGGAAAAAACAAAACTTCTGCTTTTATTCAAAAAAGCAGAAAAGGCTACATAATTAAAGATGATATTTTGATCGGAGATAAGAAAAACATCCCCCTTTACTTATTTGGGTTTCTCTCCTGAATATTTTAACTTTTCCATTCTCAATTCTCCATTCTCAATTCCTATGGCGGTCCTCCGGATAGGTTAATTTTGGTAAAAGTTGCTTATGTTAAAATGATTTTATGGACGAGGGATGGAAAATAGAGTATTATAAAACTACCGGTAAAAAATCTCCTGTGGAAGAATTCATCTTTAGCTTAGATGTTAAAGCACAAAATAAAATTGTTGATATGCTAACTTTACTGAAAGAATTCGGGATTACTTTAAGTCTGCCTCACGTTAAGAAAGTAACCGGAACTTCTTTGTGGGAACTTAGAATTTTAGGCAGTAACAATTTTAGATTCTTTTATATCGTTCAGACAGGAAAGATTTTTCTGCTGCTGCATGGATTCCAAAAGAAAAAACAAAAAACTGACCAAAGGAAGATAGATATAGCTCTTAAGAGATTAGCTGAGTATCAACTAAGATCTGGAAATTAACACTTGTAATATTACAATTTTGTGATATTATTCAATCATGGACGATTTTGAAAAAATGAAAAAAAGATTGCTTAAAAACCCTGAGTTTAAAAAACTCTACGAAGATAGTCGGCCTGAGTTCGAGATTGCAAGGGCAGTTATCCGTGCTCGTATAGAAAAGGGTTTGACACAAAAGCAGCTGGCAGAGAAATTGCATACAGGGCAATCAGTAATTTCTCGTGTTGAAAGAGCCAATACTACACCATCTTTATCATTCCTCAAAAGACTCGCATCAGCCTTAAATACAACCCTTCAGGTGCAATTTAAGTAAAAGTGTATAAATTCTTTCCCTTTTCCATTCTCAATTCCTATGGCGGTCCTCCTGACAGATCAATTTTGGTATTGGAATGCATATCTCCTTCCACCTGTATCCAGGACTGCCATGGGGGGGCAATAACTGTATGAGATATATTGACAAATCTTATGAATAGAGGTACATTGATTAATGTAACTTAACAAAAATGTTAAGTATATATAACTAACTATGGATTTAATCGCAGCTCAAACATTAAGCCAAAAACTCCAAATTAGTCTAGAACAGGTAGTGCGGGAAGAGTATGAAATACTGCTTCTTAAAGAAATTTTTGAAAGTGAATTTGGTGCCAATTTGGTTTTTAAAGGTGGTACAGCTTTGAGATTGGTATACAACTCGCCGCGCTTTTCAGAGGATTTGGATTTTACTTTGATAAAAGATTTTGACAGGGAGGGATTTATTTCTGAAGGAAAGAACTCATTCACTAGTTTTTTAAAAGAACTTGAGCATACATACCCGGCAATCATATCTGTCGAGGCAAAAGAGAAATATTACACAATTTTTGGCTTAATTAAGATTAAAGAAGATTATCTAAATCTTGCTTTTTCAATTAAAGTTGAAGTTTCTAAGAGGAAAGGGGAATGGATAAAAGATAAAGATTATAGCGACAAGATTATTAGAAGTGAGGTAACGCCTTTAACTGTTTTAGTTCAGGTAGCGCAGCTTGAGCGGATACTTGAGGAAAAAGAAGATGCCATTAAAAACAGAAAAGCGCCCAGGGATATTTTTGATTACTGGTACATCAACCAGCTGTTGAAGAAGGAAGTAAAAGTAAGATTTGAGGGTTACGATAAAACACACACTAAGGCGGAGCTGCACAGGTTACTATCAAGAACATATTGGAGGATTATTGATTCATGGTTAGAGTGAATAACTTCTTCTCTGCGAGAAAAAGACCTAAAGATATTGAACTGATTAAAAAGCTAAGAGGCTTTGACAAGTCTTATTTTACTGTAGCTGATTTAGAAAAAGTGTTGAATCTTAAAAGGAGCAGTCTTTATGTGACTTTAAATAGGTTGGTCAAATCAGGGGTGTTGGTTAGATTGGGAAAAGACCTTTATTCGCCTTTCACAGAGGCTCCTGATATAGAAAAGATCGCCAACGAGCTATATTTTCCTTCTTACCTATCTTTCGAACAAGCATTATCCCAATATGGTATTTTATCGCAAATTCCTTATGTCAAAACCTTTGCTACCATCAGGCCTACTAAAAAAATGGTTATTGCCGGCGTAGATGTAGAGTTTAGCCATTTGAAAAAACAGCTATTTTTTGGCTATAATCTCAGGAACGGTAAATATATTGCCGAGAAGGAAAAAGCATTACTAGATCAACTCTATATGGTAAGTATGGGCAAAAGGAGTATTAACATTGAGGAATTGGATATAAGAGATATCAACAAACTTAAGTTGGAAGATTATGCTAGAAAATTTCCTGCCCAGATGAAACCTTTGCTTAGTCGGATAAAAAAATACATGGGAACTACACCTGTGACACTTGAGGGTGAGGGGAGGATAGTTTGGGGCAAACGATAAGGTTATCTGTTCTCAATTCCTAAGGTCCTCCTGATAAATCAATCCTGGTATTGGAATGCATATCTCCTTCCACCTGTATCCAGGGCTGCCATGGGGAAATAACATTAAAAGTTTTAGATACACAGTTGTTATTCTCACTGGTTTCAGTAATGACTCTACTAGTATCAGCGCAAAAATATACAGTATGATTTCCAGCAGTAGCTGCCCTTGGGCCATATCCATTTGCGGCCGAGCTATAATTAGTGGTTTGTCCGGCATTAAGGTACCAGTTAATATCGAAACTGGCACGTATGGCATCAATGTTAGTGGTATAGCAATTGGTTTCAGTACCTGCATCCCGACAAAAGTGGCTGTAAAAATAACCCGCATTACTTATTCCGTTATTGAGTAAGGTAGCCATAAAATATAGACTATCACCAGCATAAATATTGCCTTCATCTGGAATAGGTGTTAACTCACTGCCTCTGTATATATTGATTGTCGGATCTGGATCAAGATCAGGAAGAGGAGCAGGAGCAATTGTAAAAGGAACTTCTCTACTGCAATTATCGGAATAACTTGTTTCAGCAAAACGATTAGTTGCATTAGCACAGATTTTAAACGCATAATTTCCAGCACTTTGCAAAGAATTGCTGTTTGTTCCATTTAAGTCATCCCATCGTTCATTTTCTTCGCCTGTTCTTTTTGTTAGATTGTCCGTAGTTTTATCAAAAGGCACTTGATAAAATGAGGTATCGCTGCCAGTTGTTTTTTTGATATAAAGCCTGGTTATTGAACTAGGGGCATTTAATCCCCAGCCTTGTTCTTTAACAGTTCCCCAGAAACTCATATTACCGCCTAATTCAGAATTTGCAGGAGAAAAGCCGGGTTCAACAACGACCAAATTAGGAGGGCATTGCTGCGCAGAGGAAATCCAACCACTGGATGGCGAAGAAGCTTCCCAAGCATCATCATAATTATAACCTCTAATTAGCAGAGAATGATAGGTAGCATTGTTACTAGTATTATATATTTCTAAGTCATTATAAGCATAGCTTCTGTTAGCAGCTCCTGATATATCTGTATCATATCTACAGCCGTTGCGGGCATCTCCGGTATTATCAGTACCTCTAAAGCATTCCCGCCCTATAGCATCAGTAAAAGAAAAGTCAATCCAGGCTTTATAGTGATGGAAAGCATAGTTATTATTGTCAGATGTTGTCCAGTTAACACCAATATTCAATCTATTATCATCATAAGGAGGCCCGCATGAAGGATTATACTCAAGAGATACAAAGTCCCCTGTTGCTCCAGTTGTGACTACACCACCTATCTGTCCAGTTCCGGGTGCCGGATTTGAAAAAGATGTGAGGCAGGTTGTTATTACTGGTGGTGATGTTGTTGGATTTACATAATCGCCATCTATGGCAGATTTAATTTTTGTCTCAAGTGTCCCATTTGACGTATATTCTACACAATTCATAGTTCTTGTTAGAGAGGTTCTAGAAGAAGGATCATTTAACATACTGCTAGTTCCATCCTTACCCAGCCTCCAACTAATCTCTGCATATGAAGGTATATTATTAATTGTGACAGTGCCAATTACATTTTTGCCAATTGGCTCATTGAGAGCATTTTTACAGTCTGTGCCGGTAGGGACTGCGGTTACCGTACAGTTGGGAGTGGTTGGTGGGGGGGCAGCAGTTAAATCTAAACTAAATTCAGTATAATGTGACACACTGTTGTCTGCGGCTGTGCCTGTAACCTTGATAGTACGGTTGCCTGTGGTAGCAGTGCTGCTGGCAGTTATAGTTAGTGTGCTGGAACAGGTATCACTAGGAGTACAGGAGGTGGGAGAAAAGGAAAATGTCACGCCGCTACCGCTTAAGGTAGAGGCAGCTAGGGAAACACTTTGGGTAGTGCCTTGACTGCGGGTTATGGAAATGCTGTTTGTGACAGATGATCCTTGCTGGACGGTTTTATCTCCACCATTACTTAAACTGAAATTAAATGGAGGGGTTATTTCAGCCCCAGTACAGTCGTTGGTAGTTGTCTGGTATATGCTCCCTGTAATAATTGCATTGCGTTCCGAATCAAAATCACGTTCATCCGGGTCAGGCCCCAGGTCTGCCTGTACCTTGCCGCAAGGGTAACCAGGGTCGCTGATATTAAAAGTAAAGCTGTTATATGGCAGCGCATTTGTCCCTGCAGCGGGAACAGTATAATTGAAAACTGTTGCATACTGGAGGTTGTTATAATCAGTGCTATTAGGGCTACAGTCTCCTCCGGCTCTGTTCTTACACCAAAAAGCGGAAAATCTTAAATTTACATTATTGTTTGTTTCATAACCTAAATAAGAGGTACTGGTATCATATCTGCAATAACTCCCGTCAGGATTTAAAACTGTTTTAAATCCTATTCTTGCAGTCCAATTTTTACCGTTTGTGCCGGTAACACCGGGAATTGTATCTGTTGCATCATTAAACTGTCCGCATAGACCTCTCCACCCCTGATTTTCTGCATATGAAGTTTTGGGCAGAATAAATAATAAGGTTATTAGTAATAGGAGCTTGATTATTTTTTTCATTTGGCTTGGCTTGTAAAATCAATATCTCCAACAGAGATTATTTGATCCCGATTGTCTGTCAACAGAAATATTAAATTATTATTGTCATAAGTGGTGATTAATTCTTTTGGTACTTTGGTGATTTCCTCACCCTGTTTATACTGATGTTTTATATCAGGATTGCCTTTAATAAAGTAAAAGGCTTTAAGATTTTTGTCTTTATTAACCAACTCTATCTGAAGGAAAGTTTCATTGTTTGGTTTGGCTGCCACAGATCTGGTCCGCAATATTATCTCTCCATCAAAAACAGCATAAATTGGAGTGTTTGCTTCAAGTTTTGCTCCCAGGCCCCAAAAAGCTTTATCCTTAATAACCGGTTTTGCGCCGGAGCAAAATACAGCTGAAGACGGACAGGGTAACTGGATTTTCGGCTTAACCGAAGGTAAGACAGAAGGTTGAGTAGTTGGTGGTTGTTTAGGCAATATTGGTGGGCGGATAAGCGCGTAAATGATTATGAATACAGGGCTGACCGCCAGCAGGATAATAAATAACTTTTTTATTACAGGCGGTATTTTTCTTTGGGATTGAATCACGAGTACCTCCGGCTGCGGGTCATCGGCCATGTCAGCTTACATTGTAGAAGGATTTGCTCTAAAATGTCAAACAACAATTCAGCGCTTTTTATGGCCGATGTGAAGAATAATATTTAAGATTAACATCAACAAAATTTATAACGGTTACATATATGTTACCCAACTGATCTCGATGTTTTTCAGCCCATATTTTCGTCCACAGAACCTTATCTATACCGGGTTTATTATCAAGTTTATCTTCTCCCACAAGTATTTCCCCTCCCTCTCTCGCCTCAGACTTTTTTAAAGTATGGATAATGCGCGCCTCAGCTAAGAATGGTTGGATGATTTCGCCTAGACTTCGTTTATATGGGAATTGAGCTTCGTTGAATTGTACAATACCTCTTTTTGGATCATAAGTGGAAAAGTATCCTTTCGGTCCAAAGTACAAATTAGATATACCCTTTAAACCATATTCATCACTAGTTAATAGGGGAATCATTTCCGGATCCATAAGGTTTATCAGTCTGATTGCCTCTTCAGTAGTGGCAATATTACCCAAATTAAAACTCAAGCCGGATTTCCCTCCTGTTAATAAAAATAATCTTGGTTCATTTTTAGGACCAGGGAGAATTCTAAAAGTTTTAAAAACTCTTTGGTCTGGATTTTTCTCAAAGGTTTCTACTTCATCAGGATTTAATGGGGTAAAAAAATCCGGCGCATTATTTAATCCTTCATCACTTAATAATTCCCTTAAATTTTTAACCACTTTTTGATGAGGCGTTAATTCTGTAATAGATTTTTCAGGGAAGGTTTGGCTGACTATTGCTGGTTCATCCGGATTAGTTGCAATTTCACCCAATACATCGGGATTTTCAGCAAGTATGTCTGCCGCTTTTGCCTCTGCCTCGCTGGCATCTGCCTGTACTCCTGCCACTTCTGTTTCTTTCTCATCTTCTTCAGTTTCTTCATCTTCTGCAGTAGATATAGTGGTAAGCCCTGATTCCTGAGCATGAGCAATAGCAGAGGAATTATCAAGCAGCCTTTCCTGTACCATCGGGGTTATCGCATAACCAACTGCTGTAAGACCTGCTGTTGCTCCTGATTGTGCTGCTAAAGAAAGGGAAAACCGTTCTCTGCCGCTTACTCCATGAAGAAAAGTATCTATATTATAAATGAATTCACTGAATCTGCCTTTTGTAAAGTGGTCGAGTGTTCCGAGGATGTTTTTTTTACCCTCTTGACAGGGAATCCCGTCTGGTGTATCGTTAATATCACGACTTGGAAGTTCATATCTTCCAAGCCTATTTTCGTAAGACATATATAGGCCTATATAATTGTAGTTATTATATCCTAAATCTTCACCTCTTGCAAGTGGAGGTTTTTTGTGGTTAAATATGGTTAAGTTTATTATAAACTATATATGGCCGAAAGTATTTATAGTGATAAAATTCAAACTCTTGAAAAAGTTTTTGGTGAGCAACAAATAGATCAAGGGGGGCATTGGAAAAAACAGCCTCTTCCTCCAAATATTCACTGGTTTGCTAGGGCATTAGAAAATCGATTTGGTCCTAGACCACGGATTATAGATACTGGGTCTGGTACAGGGGAGCATACCCTTCAGCTCGCAGCAGATCATGGTTTTAGGGCAACCGGACTTGAAATTACTTCAACCGGCGTCAGATCGGCTCGATTACTAGCTTATCGAGAAAGACTTATAGGAAATGGAGTAGAATTTGTACAGGGAAATATGCTTGCACAACCATTCCGAAAAGGAACATTTGAAGGTTTCCATACCTTTTGCGCACTATGTCATTTACATCGTAAGGATTGGCCAAAGTACTTCCAGCAGATGGTTGAGATTACAGTGCCAGGCGCTTTGGGGGTCACGACAGAGTTTTGCGGAGAGGATGATGAATTTTACGGTGTTCCAATAAGAGAAGCAAATATTGGTTGGTTAGAATTTAGAAACGGATTTGTTAATTTGGAAACCAGGAAAGGCGAAGAACTTAGCAGACTTCATAATTATCCTAATAAATACGAAACTTTTAACTGGTGGTTTGGTACGGTAGAAGATCTTGAACAAGCTTCAAGAAGCTATTTTCGGGTTGTTGATGCATACCATTGGGATCATCCTGAGCCGAAACCCGGGCAGGCTGGCA
>MFCX01000033.1 GCA_001777055.1 Candidatus Daviesbacteria bacterium RIFCSPHIGHO2_02_FULL_39_12
AATCCGGCCGGATAAATATGGTTTAAAAACTGTATTACTTCAATCTGGCGATGGCCCGTATGTTTTAGGCATAGGTTATTACGTTGGCAAATCAGGTCCGGAGATTCAGCGCCTAATCAACCATCAAAAAGGAAGACCTTTAGATCAATTAATAGCATTAGGGATTCCCAGGGTAGAGATGTCTTTATGGGTAGCCCCTAGCCAGAGACCTTTGGTAGAGAAATTAGTTTCAGTCTTAAGTAATGAAGTATTTGGAGTTATAGCGCAAGCAAATCCCATTTTACCGGACTGGATGACTAATTTTGACATATTTCATGGAGTCAGGGAAAAATTAATGGTGTGGTGTGATAAGACTGATACCGGTCCAACAGCGCAACTATTTACATATATAAGAAATGAATTAAGATTACCACCTGATGAATTTACAATGTTGTTTACATCTGCCAATCTGCATCGTAGAGGCACTCAAACTAGATTTGCCGGAGCTTATAAGCAATTAGGGGATAAAGATGATATAGCCTATGCAGTAATGGATGTGCATGAGGATGAGTACCAAAAAGGTTCCCCGCCGATTATTTCAATGTTACCGTTTACTATTGGGCATAACAGGTTATTAGCATTAAAAGCCAGGCGGGGTACAGATGATTTGCAGCTAAGGTTGACAGAGCTAGAAGTAAGATCAAAATTTGGTATGATTGCTTACAGCATTGGAGTTGTAGGTCATAGATTTTTGCATCCTCGGGCGGCTTAATTTCAATATTACCTTAGACAAACCCTTTGGCTTTTCATATAATGAAATCAGGTATGCTAGCTGCCGCAGCTTTTTTTCTATTGATTTTGTTATTAAGTTTTATTGTTGCTATCTATGTGCAAAAAAGAATGCATCAGCTGTCATATCAGAATAGGTTACTTAAAGCTTTAAGAAGTCTTGATATTGCAGCCATATCTACTGTAGAGATTCAACCTTTATCCCAAGCTATAGTTGATGTTGTACGTAAAGAATTGGGTTACTTTTTTGGGGTTATCGCACTTGCAGACTACAAAATTAATGGTATAAAGCGGGTAGCTATTTCTACTAACGAGCAGTTAGAGCAACTGCTTAAAACCTTGCCTGTTCGGTTTAACGATCAAATTGTGCCCTTTAATTCAAAAGATAATCTTTTTATTAAAGTGATCAACAGTCAGCAAAAAACTTTTACGGAAAATCTCTATGATATTCAAGCAGGTGTTTTACCTCGAGAATTTTCTCAAAAAATCCAAAGAGAGTTTAACTTAAGAGGTGTTTTTTTATACCCGTTGATAACTAAAGGTAGGGTAATCGGTATAATTGAATATCCTACTCAAAAGAAGCGAGATCAAATTTCACAATTTGAATATACCATTATGGAAGAATTTACCAGAGAAGTAGCTCGGGTACTAGACAACGTAATGTTATACCAAACACTGAAAGATACAAGTGAAAAACTTGCTGTTGCCAATCAGAGGCTTAAAGAATTGGATCAGTTAAAGGATGATTTTGTGTCTGTGGCTTCCCATGAACTTAGGACCCCCATGACAGCTATCAGATCTTATGTCTGGATGGCTTTGCATAAATCTGATGTGTCTTTGTCCCAAAAATTGGAAAAATATTTATACAGGACATTAGTCTCCACAGAAAGGCTGATAAATTTAGTCTCTGATATGCTGAATGTTTCCAGAATCGAAGCCGGCAAAATTGAAATTAATCCCAAACCATTTAGTATTGTAGAGCTTACCAAAGATGTGATGGAAGAGGTAAAAATTAAGGCTGGCGAGAAAAGATTGCAGCTTTTGGTACTGGAGCATAGCTTGCCGCAAGTCTTTGCTGATCCGGATAAAGTGCATGAAATCCTTTTAAATTTAATCGGCAATGCCTTAAAGTTTACTTATCCCGGAGGCGCTATCACAGTGGACTTTTTCACTGACGGCAAAACAGTTGAAGTGTCTGTCAAAGATAATGGTTTGGGTATTGCCCGCGATGATTTAAGCAAACTTTTCCATAAATTCTCAAGACTTGATAATTCATATACAGCTGTTTCCACCTCAGGCGGCACGGGTTTAGGATTATATATTTCCAGATCTTTGGTGGAACTAATGCACGGCAGTATTTGGGCCCGGTCCGAAGGAGCAGACAAAGGCTCAACATTTACCTTTTCCCTGCCTATAGCCACCCAGGATATCTTAAAACATGCAGCCCAATTTACAGTTAAAGCCAAAGGGGAAGTGAAAGGCTTGGAACCGGCGGCAATATGAGGTAAAATTTAGACTCGTTTTTCCTAGCTTGACACTCTTGTGTGTTTTTGATAGTTTTAAGCGTAGTTTTATACAATGCCAGTAGAGAAAGAAGTTTCAACCCGATCTGCTCCTCAAACTCTTAGATTAATGCGAAAATCAGATTCCACCCTAAATCACGTATGAACTTAAGGTTATCTAAACTTGAATACCAACTATCTGCAATCACTGCTTCTGGTTTCACCTCCC
>MFCX01000034.1 GCA_001777055.1 Candidatus Daviesbacteria bacterium RIFCSPHIGHO2_02_FULL_39_12
CAGGATATTGTGAGTGGCTTTCCGGTTCGCCAGATAATAATATGGAAGCGAAAAGGTGGTCTAAACTTTAATCCTGGCTACTTCCTGCCTACCTATGAAGTTATTTATCTTATCGCTAAACCAAAATTCAGACTATCTCCTAAAGCTAACGCTTATGGTGATGTATGGGAATTTGTGCAGGAAATGAAGAATGAACACCCTGCGGCCTTTCCTGTAAGCTTAATTGATCGAATAATCTCTTCAACAAGTGCAAAAATTATTCTCGATCCATTTATGGGTTCAGGTACAACAGCTATTTCTGCAATAAATTTTGAAAGAGATTATATTGGAATTGACATTTCACCAGAATATTGTGAGATGGCTGAAAATAGGATTAAACAGCGCCAATCTAAGATGACGCTTTGGTAATACAATGACAGACAGACCGATTATTTATACAAATACCAAATGCTGCTGAATGGGAGCTAAAAGCACAACGTATTAATTCATCTTCACTTACAACTCTTTTCCACACTGAACCTTCACCACGAGCTATCCGTTTTGTACCACAAGTCCTTCTACCAAAATATGGTTGGGCTCATCAGGAAGATGGGAAAAAATATCCAAAAGGCGAGATGAGTTTCCGTCAAACAATTCATGGACAATCAAGAAGTGATCGTGGTTTTATGGTCGTAATTGATCGGAAAGAATATTATAAGTACACTAAAGTAATGATGCTCCAGAATTTTAGTTTTGAAGGATTTATAAAAGCGCTTGAGGAAGGAAAAATTCTTATTGATTTTGATGCGCGTAGCGGACATAATCATGGTACTAAATTTAGGTGTTAAATATAATATTAAAATGTACATAGATATAAAATAATTTTGGACAAATAATAGATCTTGTATGATTTGGAATTTAACCAGGATTTCTTAGAGTTTTGTTATCATTACCAAACAGTCATTATTCCCTGTACTCCCTACTCTCCTGAACAAAAAGGAACAGTTGAATCAGGGATTAAATACCTGCAAAACAACTTCATCACCGGTAGATCGTTTAATGATTCTTCCGATATCAGGAAACAATTAAAAGACTGGATGGGCAGTTATGCTAATACCAGGATTCACGGGACAACCAAAAGAGTGCCAAAAGAGGTATTTGAGATGGAGGAAAAAGATAAACTCCAGCCACTACCGGAGAATGATTTTAGCTTTTTCAACAGGGGAATGCGGATGGTTGGACAGAATTGTCATATCCATTTTGAGAATAACTATTATTCTGTTCCTTCCTGCCTGATTGGGAAAGAAGTCACAGTCAGATGGAATGAGCACCTGCTGCGGGTGATCTTTGAGGGAGAACAGGTTACCTTGCATCAACAGGCCACAGGAGCTGGTAATTACATTACCTCCCGTTCTCATCTGCCGGACTACAAAGTCTACTCGCAAACTGAATACCAGGCAAGATTTGAAGCAAAATTTGCTGATATGGGAGAAGATGCCCATGCTTACTTTAAAATGCTCCTTTTGCAAAAGGAGTCATACTGGTTCCGTATTGCCCGCTGTGTTTTGGGATTAAAGGAGCAATATGGAGTAGAAGCAGTTAACTTAACTCTTAAACGGGTTCTGTATTACCAGGCCACAGATTTGGTAACCATTAAAAACATTCTGGAGAAGAAATTATACTTGCTTAAGGAAGAACCACGGCTTTTGGTGAAGAGTTCAGATAAGCAGACAGGACAGACAGGATTATTCCGTGACTTGACCTATTACACACAAAACAGAGGAAACGGTGTATGAGTCAACCAGTTATCCCGTTTAATGAACTCCAGAAAAAACTGCGCTCCTTTAAGCTATCCGGCATGGTGGATAGCCTGGAGATACGGCTTAAAGAGGCCGGAGAGGATCAGATATCCTACAGTGAGTTTTTAGGCTTGCTCCTGGAAGATTTTGATTTCACCTTCCAGCCATCAATCAAAAAACAGGAGATTTTAGAGTTTGCCACCTGTCATTTTCTGGAGAAAAAAGCAAATATTGTTTTTATCGGACAACCCGGAACAGGAAAAATACATTTATCTGTTGCATTATCATTGCAGGCACTGGGTAGGGGCAGGACCGTGCTGTTTACCACAGTCTGGGATATGATAAATACTCTGCAACAATCCAGAGCAGATTATTCCTACCAGAAGAAGATACAAACCTTTCTCAAACCAGATCTACTCATTTTAGATGAACTGGGATACAGAAGCATGGCAGAATCAACTGTTGAGGATTTCTTTGAGATTGTATCTAAACGATACGAGAAAGGATTGATTATTATTACCAGTAACCGGCAAATTCATCAGTGGGATAGTGTATTTGTTGATAAAACCTTAACCACAGCAGTTGTGGACAGGCTGATTTATTTTCTAATTACCCCTAAAAAGTGCACAAAATTATTTTCCGTTTGACACCTGTTTAAAAGACAAATCATGTCTTTGCATTTTTCTCACCCCCTAAGCTGGACAGTGAGAAAAGTTTAGGACATTTCGGACTTCGTTTTTAGAAGACAGTTTAGATTTCGTGTAACATCAATTTTGGGGATTGACAATAATGATCTGTTAGCTTTTAATGAAAGTATGGCAATTACGGCAGGGGTAGGTTCAGGTCAGGGAAATGATGCTTATGAGGTAGGAGTTAATGCCTGTAAAAACGCTTTTGACCAACTGGGTCAGCCGGATGCTGATTTAGTGATTGTTTTTTCCTCGGTTGTTTATGATCAAAAAAAGGTCATAGAAGGGGTTAGGTCTGTCAGTAAAAATGCCCTGCTTGTAGGATCTTCTACGGCAGGAGAAATAACAAACAACGGCCCGGCAAAAAAATCAGTGGTAGTAATGGTTATTAAATCCGACCAGATTACTTTTGCCGCCGGGGCTGGCAATGACATAAAAACAGACGCGAAAAAAGCTGGACACGATGCGGCGGATCAGGTTAAAAAGCAGCTTGGAGACAAATTAAAAACATTTATTTTGCTGACAGACACTTTGTCCGGCAACGGATCGGAAGTTTTGCGCGGCGTGCTGGACGTAGTGGGACAGCATTTCCCTGTTGTTGGCGGAGGTTCAGGCGATGACGCTCAGTACAAACAGACATTCCAATATTTTAACAATGATGTTTTATCCGGTTCTGCCGTAGGGTTGGGACTGGCCGGCAGTTTTAAATTTTCAATGGGCGTGAAACACGGCTGGGTATCTTTGAGCCCTGTTTTGAAAGTGACTAAATCAAGCGGAGCAATTGTGCAGGAGATTGACGGCAATCCTGCTATTGAAGTGTATGAAAAGTATCTTGGAACGGAAAGAGCGCAGCAACTGAAAGAAACGGTTTTAGCCAAGCTGGCCCTGTCGTACCCTTTAGGCATGCAGGTTGAGGGAAGCGATGAATTGTTGCTGCGAGCGCCGTTTTTTGTGGATAAGCAGGGATCAATTACCTGCGGAGGGGAGGTGCCCCAGGGATCGGAAGTGAGGATCATGGTGGGCAGCAGTAAAGAAGCAATTGAGGCGGCCAAACAGGCAGCGCAAAAACTGCTTGACCAGTTAGGCAGCAAGCCAAAAGCAATATTGCTTTTTAATTGTCATGTCAGGGACAAGTTACTTGGACCGAAAGCCAAAGAAGAAATTGACGCTATGCAGGAAATTATCGGTAAGGATGTGCCTCTGATAGGATTTTATACTTACGCGGAACAAGCTCCTTTAGCAGGGGAGGTGCGTAACATTGAGCGCTGCAACCCTTCTTTGCATAACGAGACTGTGGCTATGTTTGCTTTAGGAGAATAGATTTTCCCTGTGTTTTCCGATAACTTATGGTTTCCTCTGATTCGTATGAAGAACTTGCTAAAAAATTAAAATTAATTGACCAGCAAAATAAACAGCTGGATGATGCTACCAAGATCCTGATTGAACGCGATTTTGAATTACGGAAAGCGTATGACGAGTTAGAAAAAGAAAAAGAACAGGTTGCCGCGGAGAGGAATAAATTCTTAGTTGCTCTGCAAAGCATCAGCGATGCTGTCATTGCTGTTGATTTGGACTGGAACATCATTATTTTCAATAAAGCAGCTGAAAATCTGACAGGATATGCTGTTGAAGATGTTTTAGGAAAACCCATATTTTCAGTTATCAAAGTGTTTGAAAACGGCGCCCAGGTGCCGTATACCACATATAGCCCCAAGATAATCAGCGGTTTTGAAGGAGTGGTTTTCTCAAAACCAATATTGCGCATTTGCGGATTAAACAACAAAGAATCTTTTGTGCAGCTTATTGCAGCGCAGATTACAGAAGGCAGCAGCGTAAAATTGGGCAGTATTTTAACTTTGCATGATATTACCGAAGAGCAGGAGCTGGAGAGAATGAAACTTGATTTTGTCTCCATGGCTGCGCATGAACTGCGGACTCCCCTGACTTCCATCAAAGGCTATATTTATATCTTTATCAGGGATTACTTAAAGTTTATGGATGAAAAGCAGGCAACTATTTTACAAAGAATGGATATTTCAGCGCAAAAATTAGCGTCATTGGTAGAGAACCTGCTCAATATAGCCCGGATTGAACGGGGTACATTTACTGTTAATTTACAGCCGGCAGACTGGACTGCTTTAATAAAAGGCGCGGTTTCCGAAGTAATGGCTCAAGTCAAAGATAAAGGTTTGGAATTAACCTTAGATTTACCCCCGGTCGGTTTGCCTGAAGTTAGGGTTGACCGTCTTAGGATTAATGAGGTTTTATCTAATCTTTTAACCAATGCCATAAATTATTCAGTTTCCGGCGGTAAAATAAAAGTAGCTGTCAAATTACAAGGGGACGAGGTAATTACACAGGTATCAGATACCGGGCAGGGTATCCCCCAAGAAGCCCTGCCGCATCTTTTTACCAAATTTTTCAGAGTCTCAGGACCTTTGGAACAAGGTTCCAAAGGAACAGGGCTGGGTCTTTATATTGCCAAATCAATCACTTTGATGCATCACGGCAGAATTTGGGTTGATTCCCAGCTGAATAAGGGTTCAACCTTTAGTTTTGCTTTGCCTGTTTATCGGGAAGAGGAAAAATGAAAAAAATTTTACTGATTGAGGATGAATATTTCATATCAGATTTGTATAAAAAGATTTTGCAGGATGCGGGTTTTGAGGTGATAACGGCTATGGACGGAGAGCAGGGGTTACAAAAGGCAAAACTGGGTCCGGATTTGATTTTGCTGGATATAATGCTGCCGGGGTTAAACGGTCTTCAGCTTTTACAAAAACTGAAGGCAGAAAACAGCGTTAAAAATATACCTGTTGTTTTAATTACGAATTTAGCCCAGGCAAACATTATCAAAGAAGCCTTTAATTTGGGAGCTTGCGGGTATTTTTTGAAAGTCCGTTTAAAACCGGAGGATCTGATCGAACAGGTTAATATTTTTCTAACTAACCCCAATTTTAAAATGGACTATGAAAAATTGGTATTTGACTAAAATTGATTTTTCTATTACGCTTGCTATATGAGAATTTTATTAATAGAAGATGAAGAGTTTATCAGGGATATATATACCGGTGAGTTTAAGAAAAACGGTTTTGAGATAGATAGCGTTGGCAGCGGCAAAGAAGGTTTTGAAAAACTGGCGCAAAATAAATACGATTTGTTGCTTTTGGATATTATGCTGCCTGATACAAACGGCTTGGAGATTTTAAAACAGGTAAAACAAAATCCTGCTACAAATACCCTCAAAGTAATCCTGCTGACTAATTTGGGACAGGAGGCAGTCATAAAGCAGGGATTTCAACTAGGGGCGGATAAGTACCTGATTAAAATGTCTTATAACCCTGATCAGGTTGTGGCAGAGGTAAAAAGCGTTCTGGAAGGACAGTAATTACAGTATGGATGAAAACTCGGGAAAGAAAATACTTATTGTTGAGGACGACCAGTTTTTAAGAGAATTTTATCAGGAGCTTTTGACCGATGAGGGCTATGTGGTTGATGCTGCTTCTGAGGGGGAAACCGCTTTGCGCAAGATACTGTCAAATGAATATAAACTGATCCTTTTGGATATTATGCTGCCCAAAAAAGACGGCCTGCAGATACTGCGCGATCTGAAGGTAACACCGCCTAAATCTTCCGGAGTGAGTATTGTAGTTTTGACCAATTTGGGTCAGGATGCGGTGATCAAGGAATGTTTTGATTTGGGAGCCCAGGGGTATTTAATTAAATCAGCCTTAAATCCGGACCAGGTCTTAACGGAAATTAAAAGCTACCTACAGAAGAGCTGAAAGTTTAAAGCGCAAAGTGCAAAGTTTAAAAATTATCTTTGAAGACGGGAATCTCCTTATAATAAACAAACCTCCCTGTTTAGTAGTTGATCAGGCTTCCACTGTAAAAGAACAAACATTAGCTGATATTTTACAAAAAGATATGGGTATTAGTCTTTTCCGTGGCGGAATAGCGCATAGGCTGGATAAAGATACTTCCGGCTTGATTTTAGTTGCAAAAACTCAACCCGCTTTAGAAAATTTGCAAGCCCAATTTAAGGAAAGAAAAGTTAAAAAAGAATATCTGGCTTTAGTGCATGGAATAATTGAAAAGGGTGGTAAGGTGGAAGCTGCTATAGCTAGGAATCCCAAAAATCGGGAAAAATTTACTGTGCTATCCACCTCGAAGGTGGATTACGTTGGCACCTTCGAGGTGTCTTCTGCCCGGGAAGCGGTGACAGAATATGAACCAGTGAATAATTTACAATTTACAATTTACAATTTACAATCAATTTTTAATGATTTAAACAAAATCCAAATGCGTAAATTGCACACTGTCCACTACAACCTGTTCACTCTTTTAAGGTGTTTTCCTAAAACTGGACGTACACACCAAATTAGGGTACATTTAAAATATATTGGC
This sequence comes from Candidatus Daviesbacteria bacterium RIFCSPHIGHO2_02_FULL_39_12, assembly GCA_001777055.1. Lineage (GTDB taxonomy): Bacteria > Patescibacteriota > Microgenomatia > Daviesbacterales > UBA10151 > 2-02-FULL-38-15. The sequence continues at coordinate 6,875 of MFCX01000034.1, forward strand.
CATCCGATTGTTTCAGATGAAAAGTATGCCGGCAGAAAAATGTATAGATTAGATAAAAGATGGTGTCCTAGGATATTTTTACATGCGGCCAGGATCGGGTTTTACCATCCGCAAACAGGGAAGTGGATGGAATTTGAAAGCGAGCTGCCGGAAGATTTGAAAAATGTTTTGAGTTTCTTGTCATCATGAATAATATTTTTATACAACTAGCTACCATACTTGGCGCTTCATCCGCAGTAGGTTATATCACCCATAAATTAAAACTGCCGATTTTAATTGCCTATCTGTTGGTGGGTTTAATGATTGCAACTATTACTTTGTTTGATGTCAAGCAATTTGAAGTTTTGCATTTTCTGCCGGAAATCGGGATAGCTTTTGTGTTGTTTTTGGTTGGAATGGAGCTTGACTTAAGGGAAATTAAATCTTTGGGTAAGCCTATTTTGATGGCATCTACTTTACAAATTATCATTTCTACAATTGCCGGATACGCGATTGCGGGATTTTTGGGTTTTGGGACCGTGGAATCCCTCTATTTAGGGATAGGGCTTGCATTTTCATCCACTATAGTTGTTATTAAGTTATTACTTGAGAAAAACGATTTGACCTCGCTTTACGGAAAACTTTCTGTAGGCATCTTGCTTTTTGAGGATTTAATAGCAGTTATGATTTTACTGGGTTTAACCATTTCACCCTCTCTTTTGAATTTAGGGTTTCAGCAGTTGTTTCCCGTTGTTACTGCCTTTTTGAAAATAATCCTGATTTTCGGAGCAACCTTAGTTATTAACAGATATGTATTATCCGGAATTTTTAATGCTGTTTCAGAATCTCAGGAATTGTTATTTTTGTCTGCCATAGCCTGGTGTTTTATATATGTAGCGTTTGCGCTTTCCCTGGGTTTTTCAGTGGTTATAGGAGCATTCTTGGCAGGTGTTGGTCTGGCTTCATCCCCTTACCATTACCAAATTCAAGGTAAGATAAAGCCGTTAAGAGATTTTTTTGTGGCTTTGTTTTTTGTTTATTTAGGAACACAAGTGAATTTCTCACAAGTTACAGCAGCTCTACCAACTATTTTGGCATTTACCCTTTATGCGGTTTTAGTAAAACCCATTATCTTTTTACTTGTTTTAGGCAGTTTCGGTTTTAGAAAACATACTATGTTTCAAGCTGCAGTTAATTTATCCAATATTTCAGAATTTTCCCTGATTATTCTTTTGGTTGGTTTACAAATGGGATTAGTTTCAAGCGCTTCGTTAACTGTAATAGCGGTTTCTTTAATTGTCTCAACCATTATTTCATCTTTGATGATTGCCAAATCAGGTTATTTATATAAATATATCCGCTCATTTGTTAATTTTTTTGAAAGAAAAAATTACCGTCATTTTTCCGATAAATTAGAGTCACAGGAACTTTTAGACCATGTTGTTTTAATTGGAGCTCACCGGGTGGGAGGACAAGTGGTGCAACTGCTGAAAAGAGAAAAAGCGCCTTTTATTGTACTGGATTTTAATCCCGCTCAGGTAGAAAGACTATTAAAAGAAGATATCAGTGTAATCTATGGTGATATGGGGGATCCGGAGATTTTAGACAGCCTTAATTTGGGAAATGCCAAAATGGTTATATCTACCTCTCCGGATATTGCAGATAATAAACTCTTGCTTGAAGACTTGAAATTAAGGGGCGTGAATATTCCGGTTATTGCCAGGGCTGAAAGCGTCAAGCAAGCACGGAGCTTGTATAAATTAGGAGCAGATTATGTCATTATTCCGGAGGTTTTAGCAGGGGATGTATTGTTGAATTTGCTGCGCGATCATTTAAATAGTAAAGCCTTCTTTAAAGACAGGCCCAGAATTGAACTGGAAAAACTCTCCCGCAAAACTTTAGCTTGGGAATAAATTTTCTGGTGTGGTACTAATGTCCTTTAGTAGTGATGAATTTCAAAAACACAATCCTTACTGCCTTAGGCTTCGTTATTTTATATAACTTCCTATTTTTATTTTGCTTTTTTTATTACTCTCTCAAGTAGAACCCTGTCTTTAGAAAATTAACACAAAATTTTCTGAGTAGTATTGGTGAGCGTACAATTGTTTCTCTAGTGATGTTTATTGTTTTATTGGGATTTGGTTTGCTCAAAATAGCCAGTAGGATAAGAAGTGAGGAGGGTACTTGTTTATACCTTACGTTTTGTGTTGTATGCGGACGCTTATGGTTTAACAAGAGCTAGGGTATTTGGTTTTATCTTCCTAATTTGGTTGAGTATAATTCTTATTATTTTTCTTTTTAGAATATTTGGGGAGCTGAAACAGAAGTGGCTTTTTACAAGCACCTTTATTTTGGACTAGAGCAACTTTGGAGCAGTTAGGTTTGCACTTTAAGTATCTGGAGAGTAGATATTATATGTATGGATATTGCGCTAAGCCAAAACAATGGTAGGTTTTTAATCTCAGTGAATTTAAGGCCGTCACAAATTTGGTTTGTCGGAAAACTGAGGGTGAAGGTTTCAATCCCTTATTTTATAAACTGCAAGATCTTAAGAGTGAAGTTAAAAAAATTGAAAATAGGGTAAGTGCAGAGATTCGTCAAAACACTCCTTTGGATAGATCCACCAAACCACCCCTGTTGCGTTAGTGGTATACTAATAAACATGCGTAAAGTATTTAGAAACGGTAATTCTTTAGCTGTAACAGTTCCCAAGGCTTATGCCCATCAGTTGAGTATAAGAAGCGGATCGAAGGTGGAGTGGAGTAAAACAGAAGAAGGTTTATTACTCAAAAATATAAAAGAAAGACAATTATTGATAAAGCTGCAGCTTTGATGCATTCTGTAATAAATAACTATCCGTTTTTAGATGGAAATAAAAGAACTTCATTTTTTTCGGCTATCCTATTTTTAGAATATAATGGTCGGAGTGTGGAATTTAAAAGGAAAGAAGGGGTGAAATTTGCTATGAAAGTTCATAATCAAAGATGGACAGTTGAACAAATCTCCTGGTGGCTAAAAGAACATTCTATTAAATGAATAAATTTAAAATTCTACATAAAAGCGGAAAGGCAAGAGCGGGGAAGCTGGAAACGCCACATGGGGTCATTGATACCCCCAACTTTATCCCTGTTGGCACCCAGGCTTCTGTCAAGGCCTTATCCGTCAGAGATTTAAAAGAAATCGGGGCACAAATAGTTTTGGTAAATACTTATCATTGTTACAGAAGAAGGTGTAATTTTCCAGTCTCATCTGGACGGTTCCAAACACCTGCTTAGCCCTGAATCCTCTATGCAAATTCAAGCCAATTTAGGAGCAGATTTAATTGTTGCTTTTGATGATCATGAGTCCGCCCGATTTGATCATGATCAAACCCTTAAATCTTTGGAACTAACCGAGAGATGGGGTTTAAGAAGCGCAGCTTCGAAGACACCTTCGAGGTGGATTAGTTAGGCACCTGTCCTTTATGGAGTAGTACACGGGGGTAAATTTAAGGATTTACGTATTAGATCTGCCTGTTTTACGGATAAGCACTTTGATGCTATTGCCATCGGCGGAATTTATGAAGATCGAGAAACTATGAATAAAATTATAGACTGGACTGTTGATAATATATCTGATGAAAAAGTCGGGCACATGTTAGGTGTTTCAGAAATAGAAAATCTTTTTGATGCAGTTGAGCGGGGAATGGATTTATTTGATTGCGTGGCTCCGACCAGGCGCGCCAGACACGGCTTTTTATATACTTTAGGTGGAAAAGGAGAAACGGGTATAAATATTAGATTATCTAAGTATTACTTAGACAAAAAGCCAATTGATCCTAAATGCAATTGTTACACTTGTCAAAATTACTCCCGTGCCTATTTACGTCATCTCTATATAGCAGAGGAATTGTTATATCACACTCTTTCTACCTATCATAACTTATATTTTATTTTAAATTTGATGAAAATGATAAGACAGGCAATTGCAGAGGGAAGATTAGATAAGCTGAAAGGCCAACACCTTCCAGGCGGGCTTTGACCCGCTTCGCCTGCGAAGCTCGCTTCGCGAAGCGAGCGAGGCGAGCTCCTGGAAGGTGTTCCATGGTTTACTATACCTTAAACTACCGGAACAGAAGGCCCGCCTTGATTCGCGTCAGGCGAGGCAGGTTCGCCTTGTCCGCCGGCTTGACCGGGAGGACAGGTACAACTTGTCTGGTTTTGTCCGCAAGCGCTGCAGCTGCCTGCTTGTGCCGGATTGCCGCAAGTCATACATTTTTCTTCCTGAACAGGTTCCGTGACAGGTTCCGAAACCGGAGCAGCAGACTGTTGCGGTTCAGGCGCGGGCGTTGAACTAATCGGGTCATTGCCGGTTGGCTGATTATTTTGATCATCCATAGTTTTTATTCACCTCCCCTCTGCACATTAGTTTAACCAAATATATCTTGCATGGTCAAGTAGTTTTTGTCTACACTAATAATATGAGTGCAAAACTTGCCTCGATCCATTGGCAAACTATTCAGTCTAAAAAAAGAGTTGCAAAAAAAACCAGATTGGCCGTCACAATTTTTCTTTTTATTTTTGTATTGCTTTTTATTGCCCAGCTAATTAAGTTTACAAAAGCCTTATATAGTCCCTGGAGCGAGAGTAGAGTGAACCGCGCTTTTGTCTGGCAGGGGGATTTTAATATCAATCTGGTTATCCGCGCCAAAGATATTTCCTTACTTAACTTTAATCCGAAAGATCAAAAAATCACCGTCATCCCTTTACCTGATTTAACTTATCTTGAAGCAACTCAAGGTTTTGGTAAATGGTTGTTATCTTCGATTTATGATTTAGGTCAGTCTCAAAAGGATCTTGGCGGAGGCAACCTGTTAAAAGCAAGCCTGTCTGTCCTTTTCGGCTTGCCTGTTGACGGATTTTTAGATGTTTCCGCCGCATTTCCCCAAAAAAGAGGGGCAGAGGTTATAACTGACATTAGGAAGAGCTTTTTTGCCGGTTTTGCGCTTTTGCCCGGTTTAAAAACAGACTTGACGCCATTGGAACTGCTTAGACTAAACTTAGGGCTAGCCTCTGTTCGTTTTGATAAGGTAATAAAGATAGATTTAGAAACATTTGGAGTTTTAAACGAGGAAAGTTTAGCCGATGGAACAAAAGTTTTAATGATTGATCCGCTGCAACTGGATGTTGTATTGCCTAATTTGGCCGATCCTACAATTAAAACAGAACATAAAACAATTGCCATTTTTAATGCCACCGATCATCCCTACCTTGCTAAAAAGTGGGCCCGTCTAATCAGCAACATCGGGGCAGATGTGATTATTACTGCAAGCAATGATACCAAATTGCAAACAACACAAGTGTTAGGGGAAGACTCAGAAACCTTGGACAGATTAAGACAAATTTTTCAGCCAGCCTGTAGTAGTGGAAAAGATGAGGGTATTTGTGGTAAAATTGACCCGGCAATGAATTCTTCATCCAGAGCTCAAATTAACATTTTCCTTGGTGAGGATTTTGCTCAGCCATGATTTTGGGGATAATTCTTTTTATACTGGTTATCGCAATTTCCTTTATTTTGGCCGTGCAGTCAATGAAGGATTATCAGGAAATTCCCTCTCAAACAGGCGAGGAGTATGGAGTATTTTTGATCCGAAAACCATACCAATTTAGCCCGGATCTTTTAACCTCCTTTCATGCAGACTGTTTAGATTCCGGTTTAGTGATTAGTTTTGAAAGACTGGTAAAAGGAACTAAATCAGCTCTGCTGGTGTACGGACCAAAAAAGTTACTCATAAACCATAAAAATATCTTAGATCTGTTAGAGCTGGAAGATTATGCAGCAAATGTTCAAGAAGGTATTTTAGCTTGGGAAGTTGGGATGAAGAGTGGTAAGGCGCATGCGGAAGATGTTAAAAATTATTTTAAAAAGTTTCCTCTTTTGTCGGAAGAGGAACAATTTTGGTGGCAGTTGGTTTTGTCTGCAAATAAAGATTTATCAAACCCGAGAAAATCTTTTCAAGCTCAAATAAGAGCAGTTCTGTTTAGTCCTGATCAAAACAAAAGAATGAATCTGGCACAAACTTTACAAAATTTAGTACCCGGTAAATTAACCAAATTACCTAAAGCTTTCTCCGATGCGCAAATTATTGATTTTTATCAAAAAAGGAGTTTAAGGAAGGATGGCAGGAATCCCTTATTGGCAAGTGATGAGATTTTACAACTGCTTAGCCTTTAGGTGATTTGTTCATCTCCGATTTCTGCTTGATCTTCATCTTCATTTTGGTTGTCTATCGGCGTTAAAATATCAGTCACCAGGCTATCATCAGAATTTTCCAAAAATGAAGGCTGGTTTTTAAACCGCTTGCTTCTGTAGGTTTCTTTTATCAGTACTGCCAAACCATTGATCCGTACCGATTTAATGAAAAGATCATACTTATTGCCTCCACGAAGCAATCTTAACAGATGATGGCTAGTATCATCCGGCAATACTCCCAGATAATTTTCATAAGCATCAACGACGGTAATTTTTCTATTTTTAATGAGGATTGAAACCTGCATACCGCAATATGCTTTGGATAATTTTTGCGGCTCGGCTACTTTTAGAAGGTTGACAATTTTTGTTTTGCCCGGTTCTTGTAAAAATAGGGAAGCGGATAACTTGGATGTGCCGTTTGGATGAATTATGTAATCGCCTTTTTTAGCGGGCTTAAAAGATTTAATTATTTTTAAGTTTTTTAAAGCAATCGGGTTATATGGATCTATTTTAATTGCTTCAGAATAATATTTTTTAGCTAAATTGTTTTTGCCCATTTCCATATAAACCCGGGCTAAGCGGTTTAAGGTGTCGGCGTTTACAGGAGCTAGCTTGAGGATTTGTTTATTTAACTTAAGGGCATCATCCCATCGGCAATCCAATGCAGCATCAATTGCCAGTTTGGCGAGGTTTTGTGACTCCAAATTATCGTCCATCTATAGTTGCAAAGTATAAAAGTATTTGAACTCGCTTGTCAATGTTTTGGGTTTATTTCGAGCGATGAACCTTCAAAACAAACTTGTCCCTTTAGTTGCATGATATAATCTTCAGGATATGTCAGGTCATTCCAAGTGGTCAACTATCAAGCGGCAAAAGGGTGTAGCGGATATTAAACGCGGACAAACCTTTACTAAGGTTGCTAATGCTATTACTTTGGCTGTTAAGCTAAGCGGCTCCGGAGACCCAAATTCAAATCCAAGACTTAGAACTGTCCTTGATGAGGCAAGAGAGGTTAATATGCCCAAAGATAATATCCAAAGGGCTGTAGATCGGGGATTAGGTAAGTTACCGGGGCAGAGTATCGAAGAGGTGACTTATGAGGGGTTTGGGCCCGGTAAAACAGCCTTTTTTATAGAAGGGGTGACAGATAATAAACTTAGAACTTTACAGGAAATAAAGAACTTATTTGAAAGAGCAGGCGGAAGCTTGGGCGGATCCGGCAGTACGGCTTATTTATTTATTCCTAAAGGAGAAATTAGGGCGCTGTCAAAAGGCGGAAGCAGCGAAGATGAAATGTTGGAATTAATAGATTTGGGAGCAGAAGATGTAGAGGATTATATGGAACCCTTAGACTCCTTCGACAAAGCTCAGGACAAGTCCGCTCAGGGTCATGATATACAAAAGTATTTAGTATATACACCAAGCTCAGAACTAAATACTATGGGCAATAAAATTACTCAGGTAGGGTATAGGGTAGAGTCGCAAGAATTGGTAATGAAACCAATTATTTTACAACCAATTAATGATAAAGAGACGGCGCAAAAAGCAGTAGAATTTACAGAGAGGTTAGAGGAAAATGATGATATTCAAAAAGTTTATACAAACTTTGACATAGAAGAATCACTAATCACTTAATGAATTTTAGATTAAACAAACGACAAAAAATAATTATCTCTGCGGCTATATTAACTATAGGACTTTTATCTACACAACTGGTTGATTTTAATCTTAGATTTAAGTTTATAACCGGTTTAGCGGTTTTAGCAGGGATACTCTCGCTCTGGTCTCTTTGGGAGGGTTTAAACTTGACTAAAGCGGTAGCGCTTCTGATTCTGCCTGTTTTTTTCACCACGGCTGTGGCCAGTTTTTATTTTTTGTTGCCTGTTAGGTGGTTAACCAGGCTGCCGGTGGCAGCCACTTTTGGTTTGATGTTTTATCTTCTGCTTTTGGCTCAGAATGTCTTTAATGTAGCAGCTATCCGCACCATTCCGCTATATCGTGCCGCCTCAACCGCCAGCTTCCTTTTTACCTTGCTTTCCGTTTTTTTTATATTTAATGTAGTTTATGCATTTAATCTGTTGTTTTTATGGAATGGGGTAGCAGTCTTTTTAATTTCATATCCACTGATTTTACAACTCCTTTGGTCCATTGAAATGGCAGACAGGATATCTGCTGCTGTATTTGTGCAGAGTTTGGTTTTAGGGTTTGTTTTGGGAGAATTGGCCTTAAGTTTTTCTTTTTGGCCAATGCCGACAACTATCTGGTCTTTGGCATTGTCTTCTTCGATGTATGTAGTGCTAGGTTTGACAACTCAAGTTTTAAGGGGTAGGGCAAATAAAAGGGTGGTGTTGGAGTATCTAGGTATAGGAACAATAGTTTTAATAGTAAGTTTTCTCGCAACATCCTGGACAGGATAATGGGGCGGGGAAGTAGAGGAGTGGGATAAGATTATCTAAGGAAATCGTGAAAATTATGGGTTAATTTCGTGAAAAGAATGAATGATATGATATGATATAGTTGTTAGGCACAGGATATAAGAACTATAGGGTCTACTTCCTTTCTTACAGTTTGACTGACTATCCCTTCTCTTTGTGGATAAATACTACACCCGCAGCTAGCTATATGTTTCTTTGCTTACGCTCCTCCAAGCATAATTTTGTCAATTATTGGACTAGACTCTATTCTTCTTCCATCAATCCTTTCTATATATTCATGTCGGACAATATGAGAAAAATGAAATATCGGAGAAGTGGTCGGTTCTGGTAATTTCTTATAGAAGATAAGTATTCATCAAACACACACCAACCTTACCTTCCCTGATTAGCCGTTTTTAGGCCATTGTAGGTCCTCGTACCTGGGCGTGTCTAAAAGTATCAGGATCAAAACTGTCATTCCGGACCCGCTTCGCCGAAGCTTCAGCGAGGCGAGCTTGATCCGGAATCTATATAGATTCCCGCCCTCCGATCGGAGTCGAGGGCAAGCTTCGCGGGAATGACAAATGTATGTCAAAGAGTCTGAACTGTTACGGTTTAATTAGAGACTTGACAAGGTATATTCGATTTTAGTATTATGAGTATAATCAACCTAACACTCATAATGTCAAGTTCCACCGTTGACTCGAAAAAGAAAATTCCCCTACCGCAATTTGATGATTTTATGTTGCACCTGCAGACAAATAACTACTCTGCCGAGACGATTTATAATTACGAACGGGATCTTCTTACATTCGCCTATTTTCTTAATTGTGAAATACAGAAAAAATTTGATGATATTACCAAGTCTGATATTGAGTATTATAAGGCCTATCTTTTATCTACTGATCGCAAAACGGCTATCACAAGAGAGGATGCTTTTACTAAGTTGCAAAGTGGTTCCATTAATAGGTTACTTTCCTCTCTTAGAAGTTACTTAAAGTTTCTTATTTTTCAGGATTATAAAATTCCAATCCAGCCAGAGTTTATCAGAATGGTAAGAAAAGAACAAAAACACTATAAAGTTGCCGAACTCGAGGAGTTAACTTCTTTAATCGAGTCGCCTTCTATTTTAGAAAAAGATCCTATTGTGGCATTTCGAAACAGGGCTATGTTGGAGATGCTTTTTGCAACAGGAATGAGAATTTCAGAGCTGCTTTCCTTAAATAGAAGAGATATTGACCAAACAGGAAGGATATTTATTATGGGTAAAGGTAAGAAAGAACGCTTTGTTTATCTTACAGAGAGAGCGAAGCCTTTTATTGATGCTTATCTTGGATTAAGGCGGGATAATCTGCCCGCCTTGTTTGTTCCTCAAAAAGGCAGAAGAATGGGTAAAAAGGACTGTCGTATCTCCCCTAACTATTTGCAGTTCAAAATTAAAAGTTATCGTGAGAAATTAGGAATAATTGTGCCTACAAGCGCACATTCACTTAGGCATGGTTTTGCTACCTATTTAGCAGAAGAAGGCGCTTCTCCTGCTGCAATACAAATTCTACTTGGTCATGAGTCTTTAAACACCACCACAAGGTATGTAAATGTTTCTGATAGGTTTGCAGAAGAAGCTCATAGGAAGTTTCATCCACTTTCAAAATAGAGAATTTCATCGGTCCGTTAACGTCTTCTCTCGTCGCACAATATAAGCCCACACCCTTGACAAACTATTATAAAAAGTGTCAAGCTAAATATGATGCTAGATGAGATCAGACAAAGCATTAATAAAAAAGATGTTATTAATTTCCTCCTTCTTGGGATAGCTGCTTTGGCTATTCCTATAACAGTTGGAACCTTAAATCAGCAAAGGATTATCAAATCCCAGGCTACCAACCCTCCTATTCAAATTGTGGCCAATCCGGTAGATCCCGAGGCAGACACCTTTCAGCTGGTTAACAATAAGCTGGTTTTGTCTGATACCAATAATGATGGTAAGTATCAAGTCTATGTTCAACTGGAAGTCCCTGCTGCCAATACATTAACAGCAAGCTTGTTGGATAATTTGTTACCTATAAAAGTTGTTCTGGCGCAAACAATAGATTGTGAGCCTGGGGAGGCAACCAGAGAATGTAAAAATAATTTAGGGACAGGACACTATTATTGTCAGTGGGGTGAAAACGGCAATACTGAAACAGATGATTGTATTATAGAAGCTTGTTGGGCTGGTGGGACCCCGGGAGGAGCTGCCGGAGGGCCTAGTGATGGTAGTGGATGTAACATTTCTCCTGCTTGTTGGAATGATGGAGGCTGGGTTGATAATGCCAGCGCTGATAATGGTTGTGTTACAACACACGGTACAGGTTCAACCTGCAGTCAAAGTAATAACGGTCCTTATGGGGATGGCTGTACGAGTGGAAGTCAGTCCCCTGTTGACAATTGTACAGGTATAACCAAAGGTGACG
>MFCX01000035.1 GCA_001777055.1 Candidatus Daviesbacteria bacterium RIFCSPHIGHO2_02_FULL_39_12
TGTTTTAACAACGCCTTTGCAAATTTTAGGTATAACTTCTTTTATTGCTGCAAACGGCGTCTTGTATCAGCCCCAACTGGTTTTAACAACGGGCAGTACGGAAAGTAAATCTTTCGGGTTTAAACCGAAGATCTTAATTTCCAAAATTGTTCCCCAGGATACAATTAAGTTGATTAAAGAGGGATTGATCTTAGTTCCTAAAACAGGAGGAACAGCCTGGCCGTTTTTCACTTTTCCAATTGCTACTGCCGGAAAAACCGGCACAGCTGAATTTGGAGACAGTAAGGATCGGACACACGCCTGGTATACTTCATTTGTGCCTGCTGATGAGCCAAAAATTGCTTTAACAGTTTTGGTGGAAGCAGGAGGGGAAGGTTCCAGCATCGCTGCCCCAATTGCCAAGGAAGTTTACCGCTGGTATTTTTCACCGGATAAAAGCAGGTTAATTCAAGATATCTACATATTAGCTACAGAATCTGCAAAAGCTTTAGGAGAATAATATTTATCAAATTTAATATTATAGATATAAGGCTATATGTTACTATTACTATGAAAGATGGATAATAAAGTTTACCTGCTTGCGCTTCATTCCATAGACGGCTTGGGGCCGATTAGGTTAAAGGCTATTTTGGATTATTTTAAAGATCCTAAACTGGCTTGGGAAGCAGATGGTTTGGAGTTTAGCAAAATAGGCATCCCCAAAAATGTGGTAGAGCTACTGGTGCAAAGGCGCAAAAAGTTAGAACCGCTCACCTTTGCCCAATTAATCAAAGACGCCAGAATAGATTGGCTGACAATTTTAGATGGCGGCTATCCAAAACTGCTATCCCAAATTTATGATCCGCCGTCGGTTTTATACTATAAAGGCGATGTCAATATCTTAAACACTAAATCTGTAGCTATTGTCGGTACCAGAAAAATTACCAATTACGGCAAGGCAATTACAGAGCAGTTTACTAAAACTTTAGCATCAGCAGGATTGACTATTGTTTCTGGTTTAGCCCGTGGTGTTGACAGTTATGCTCACTGGGCTGCTATAAACGCCGGCGGCCAAACAGTTGCTGTTTTAGGGGGAGGGTTAAATAATATATTCCCGCCGGAAAATATTGGTTTAGCCCAAAAAATAGCAGACGGCAGCGGAATTGTCATCTCTGAATTTCCGCCGGATAGCCCTTCCTTAGCAGGAAATTTTCCGGCAAGAAACAGGATTATTTCCGGGTTATCACTGGCCACTTTAGTAATCGAAGCGGCAGAGGATAGCGGATCCCTGATTACTGCCAGGTTAGCGCTGGAACAAGGGCGGGAGGTATTTGCTGTGCCGGGACCGGTTACTTCCGCCCTTTCTAAAGGGCCAATTGATTTGATTAAAGAAGGCGCCACCCCTGTTTTTGATCCGAAAGAGATATTAGAACAGCTGGGAATAAAAGGCAGGAAACAGGCTACAGGGGACAGATTAGCGCATGAAACAAATCTGACGGAAGAAGAAAAAGCAATTTTAAAAGCATTGGAAAATGAGACTTTGCATATAGATGAAATTGGCAGAAAGATAGACTTTCCCTCCGGTAAACTTGCTGCCTTTTTGCTTAAAATGGAAATTGCCGGTTTGGTGCAAAATTTAGGCTGCGGTAATTACTGCTCCAATATGAGATAATCAATATATGTCAAAATGAAATATTTACTAATGCCTTTTCATCTAATAGAATTTTGGTACCCTGAGGGTTTGGCATTTTTTATCAGAACCTGGAAAAATTTAATGTTATTTTTGGAAGAAGATTTGGCAGTGGGACTGATGGTAAAGTTATTTTTTACTCCCCTTTTTCATGATTCAACAATTGTAGGTTTAATTTTAAGTTTTCTGTTTAGATCAACCCGAATTTTAATGGGTCTTTTTGCTTTTATCTTTTCTACAGCAGCCTTACTGGGGATTGCTGTTTTATGGTTTGGGTTACCTATCCTAGCGATTTTAAATATTCCGCCTTATGCGGGTATAGGCCTATTTTTAACCGGTTTAGGATTATTTGTAATTCACATCACTACTCATCCCCACAAAAAAGTCTGGCAGATTAAGGGATCAACCGCAAACTTTTGGTCTGCCTCAATTTTGAAAAAAGAAAAAATTAGTTTTGTTAATCTGTTGAAAAATCGCGAAGTTTTGGATTTGCTTTACAACTTGGAATTGCAACTTGACCGTTTTCCTAACTGGCAAATTACAAATATTGACAAGACAGGCCAAAGAGCTTTTGGGCTGGCCAAAGTTTGTGACAGCCAATATATCGGGCCAAGGCATCTTTTTGTGGCTGCTCTGGAGGAAATTCCCGGAATTGATGATTTGTTATTAAAATTAGATCTTAAGATTTCCGATTTTGAACAAACTTTAATTTTTTTGGAAAAGAAAAAACAAATCTGGCGGGTAAGTTTTGTATGGGATGATGACTTTACCATTCGTCACTTAAAAGGAGTCAATAGAGGCTGGCTGGGCGTACCAACTCCCGCTTTGGATTTATACAGTGAGGACTTAACCAGGAAAGCAGTTAGAGAGGGATTCCCCGAGTTGATTAGGGGAAATGGAGTTGTCATAGAGGTGATCAATATTCTATCCCAGTCCACCGGTAAAAATGTCATCCTGGCAGGTCCTCCGGGCAGCGGTAAAACTGCGCTCATCAAACATTTGGCCAAACAAATAGTGGCGGGTGATGCTCCGGCTGCTTTGGCCACTAAAAGGTTGGTGTTATTGGATTTAACCAAGCTTTTGTCCGGAGTTAAAACTCAAGGGGAACTTGCAGAGAGGGTGAAAGCAGTATTTGAAGAAGTCTCTTTTGCCCGAAATGTCATTATTGTAATTGAAGAAATTCACCAGTTGGGCATGGGTGAGGTTGGCAGTACTTTGAATCTTTATTCCTTGATGCAGCCATATTTGGAAGAAGATAGTTTTCAGTTTATCGGTACAACCGAGACAGAAAGTTATTCCAGGATTTTAGAAAAAAACGGTTCCTTTGCCCGCCTTTTTAGAAAAGTAGAACTCGAGCCGGCTAGTGTTTCCGATACACTCAAGATTCTGGAATATCGCGCCATTGAGGCAGAAAAAAAAGATAAGATTAAAGTAACTTTTCTGGCTTTAACCGCTGCTATTGAGCTGTCTGCTAAGTTTGTCCGGGATAGGGTATTGCCGGATAGCGCTATTTCGGTTTTAAAAGAAAGCCTGACAGAGTCTGTTAATGGTTGGGTTACAAAAAGCGTAATCAGAAGAGTCATTTCTTCCAGAGTTAAAGTGCCTTTGATGGACATTGGGAATGCGGATAAAAACAAGTTGCTTAATTTAGAGGAAGAACTACATCTGAGGCTGATTGATCAAGAACAGGCAGTTAAAAGTGTGGCAGATACTTTAAGAAGAGCTGCGACCGGTTTGAATGAAGAGGGTAGACCGATTGGCTCATTTTTATTTGTAGGACCTACCGGCGTAGGTAAGACTGAATTGGCGAAAGCCTTGGCTGTCGTATACTTTAAAACAGATGTTTTTATCAGGTTTGACATGTCTGAATATCAAAATCCGGAGTCGGTGGTTCGTTTGATTGGCAATTTCGGTGAAGGCGGTTTACTGACCGAAAGTATCAGAAACAGGCCGTATGCTCTATTGCTGCTTGATGAATTTGAAAAAGCTAATGAGAAAATCTTAACTTTATTTTTGCAGGTTCTGGAAGATGGCAGGTTAACAGATGGCGCAGGCAGAACAGTTAGTTTTGAAAATACCATTATTATTGCCACTTCTAATGCAGGATCATTGTTGATTGCCCAAGAAATCCAGCAGGGAAAAAGCATGGAAATTATTGATAAGCAGGTAAATGACGAACTTTTAAAAGTATTTAAACCTGAACTTGTTAATCGGTTTGATGATGTGGTAATTTTTAAGCCTTTGTCTCAAGAAGATTTAGAAAAAATTGTTAAACTAAAACTGAGTAAGCTGCACAATCAGCTCAAAACAAAGGGTTATTTAATAGATTTTGATACTGCTTTAGTTGAAGAACTTGCTAAAAAAGGATTTGATCCAATTCTTGGAGCAAGGCCTTTAAGGAGGTTAATTCAGGATACTCTGGAAGCGCAATTCTCCAGGTTGATTTTACAAAACCAGCTTACTAAGGGCCAGAAATTTCAAGCAGGGGTGGAATTATTAGGATGAAAGCGCTTACTATAATAATTATAAATATTATAATTGTTATAACCTCAACTTCGGTTTCTGCCGCAATTAATCTCTCTGCAGTTAATCAGAAGGTGAGTAACAGGTTTGAAGAGGATATATCCAGACTGGCAGCTGTTATGGAGGAGTTGAGAGACAGAAAAGGAATTACAGAGACCAGGGTGGCTTTTGGAGGGATAGATACCCCCATTAAGAATGCTGACTATTGGGTGACATATGCGGCTGAAGCAGTGGCTTTCCAAAAAGCTCAGAAATATTATTCTAAAGATCAGCTCAGAGCGGGTTTGGAAACACTTCGGGGAAAAATTTTACAAGCCAAGGCAGCAGTAGGCGGGGTGTTACCCAATGAGTAGCAGGAAAACCTTCTATATCTTAATAACAACAATTCTGGCGATCGCATTTTTTGTCACGGTTTTCAAAGAGAAAACTCATTTGACTAATCCGGTAAGTCCGACCCCCCTTGCTACTCCGGCTGCCCCAAAAACTTTTCAATTTGATAGAAATACTGATTTAAGACTGGAGCTTGAAAACGTTAACCCTCAAGTTTTAGATTCTGATTTCGAATGAAGTATTGACAAGCAATATACAATTACCCCACAGTAATTATTATGAATAATTTAGTTATTGTTGAGTCGCCAACTAAGGCAAGGACCCTACAAAAATTTTTAGGTTCAGATTACCTAATTGAAGCTTCAATGGGACATATCAGAGATTTACCAAAGAGTGAGTTTGGGGTGGATATAGAGAAAAATTTTGAGCCTCAATATATTATCCCGCGAGATAAACGAAAAAGGGTTAATGAGTTAAAAAAGCTAGCGGGTGATGCTCAAACTTTGTATTTAGCAACCGATCCTGATCGGGAAGGTGAAGCAATTGCCTGGCATTTATCAGAATTACTGCGTAATTCTGAAGTGCAAAGTGCAAAGCTAAAAGTTAAAAGTGAGGAACAGACAATTAAAAGGGTAGTGTTTCATGAAATCACCGAGGAGGCTATTAAAGAAGCTTTCCGCAATCCCCGTGAGCTTAATCTAAAGTTGGTGGATGCCCAGCAGGCCAGAAGAGTGCTGGACAGACTTGTAGGTTACAAGCTATCTCCGCTGCTTTGGACAAAGATTAGAAAGGGTTTATCAGCCGGTAGGGTGCAATCCGTAGCCTTGAGGCTTATTGTTGAAAGAGAAAAGGAAGTTTTAGCTTTTAAGCCGGAGGAGTATTGGATTATTGAAGCGCAGCTGCAAGGGGACAGGCAACAGGCTGCAGGCAATAGCTTTTTGGCTACATTAATAGAGCAAAACGGTAAGAAGCTGGCAATCAAAAACAAGGAAGAAGCAGACGGACATGTTAAAAATTTAGAAAAAGCAATTTATTCAGTTTCTAAGATTACTCAAAGAGAAGTCCGCCGCTACCCTTACCCTCCTTTTACTACCTCGACTCTGCAACAAGCTGCTGCTCAAAAGTTATCAATGTCTGCCAAGAAAACAATGATGGTAGCGCAAGCTCTATACGAACGGGGATTGATTACCTATATGAGAACGGATTCTGTTAATTTGTCTTCTCAGGCAATCAGTCAGGTTAGAGCCTACATTGGAAACTTTATCGGCAAATCTTACCTGCCTGACACTGCCAGAGTGTTTAAATCCAAATCAAAAAATGCCCAGGAAGCGCATGAAGCTATCAGGGTAACAAATATAACTTTACAGGCGCTAGGCTCCAGGCAACAGGATGGATTGAATAGGGATCATATTAGGTTATATGAGTTGATTTGGAAAAGGTTTTTGGCATGTCAAATGAGTGAGGCTGTTTTGGAACAAACAACTATAGATGTATCGGCCAATAATTATTTATTGCGGGCTACAGGCAGCGTGATTAAATTTGAAGGTTGGCTGAAGCTATATGGAAAGACTGAAGAGTCGGAAGATGCAAAAGAGCAGCAGAAATTACCAAAATTAAAGGAAAAAGAATCACTTGATTTAATAAAACTTTTGCCTAATCAGCATTTTACCGAAGCCTTACCCCGTTATAATGAGGCCTCGCTAATTAAGAAATTGGAAGAATTAGGTATAGGCAGACCTTCAACTTATGCTCCCATTTTATCTACCATCCAGGAAAGGTTTTATGTGGAGAAACAAGAAAGAAAATTTGTGCCTACCAAACTGGGAACGGCAGTTTGTGATTTTTTAACCGGATATTTTCCCGATGTCTTTGATTATTCGTTTACTGCGCAAATGGAAGATGAGTTGGATGAAATATCCAGAGGAGAAAGACAATGGCAGCCAACGGTAAGGCAGTTTTACGAGCCCTTTGCAAAGAAACTGGAAGAAACCCTGCAAGTCGCTGAGAAAGTTAAAATGGAAGTTGAATTGGCAGGTAAAAAATGCCCTGAATGCAGTAAGGATTTGGTGATTAGGATTGGCAAATTCGGCAAATTCTTGGCTTGTTCGGGTTTTCCTGAGTGCAAACATACGGAAAGTTTGGAGGAAAAAGTTAATGCCAGATGTTCTGCTGATGGCGGGGAAATTGTCATTCGCAAAACACGCCACGGTAAAACATTCTACGGCTGCAAAAACTGGCCGGGCTGCAAGTTTGCTTCTTGGACTAAGCCTAAGTCCTAATTTTTGATCGTTGACAGTTGAGGCTAAATTTAGTATTATGTTGAGAGCCTCAAATTCTGCAGAGATGAAGTATATTTTTGTTAGCGGCGGTGTCATAAGCGGTTTAGGTAAGGGGATTGCTACCTCTTCGATCGCGCTCCTTTTAAAATCCGCAGGTTATAAAGTTGCCCCGATTAAAATGGATCCTTATTTGAATGTGGATGCAGGCACCATGAATCCAATTGAACACGGAGAGGTATTTGTGCTGGATGACGGCACGGAAACAGATCAGGATTTAGGTCATTATGAAAGATTTTTAAACCAGTCGCTGAATAAAACAAACATTGCCACTCAGGGATCTATTTATTTATCCGTTATTCAAAGGGAAAGGAATCTGGAGTATGACGGGGAATGCGTGGATGTGGTGACGTATATCACAGAGGAAATTATCGCCAGAATCAAGCAGGCAGGCAAAAGCAAAGATGCGGATATTGTTTTAATTGAGATTGGCGGAACGACAGGTGAGTATCAAAATATCCTTTTTCTGGAAGCTAATAGATTGATGAAATTAAAAAATCCGGAGGATGTTTTTCATATCCATATTACTTACCTGCCTGTTCCAGCCTCAATTGGGGAAATGAAATCCAAACCTGCTCAGATGTCGGTTCGGGATTTGAATGCTGCAGGCATTCAACCGGATATGTTGCTGGCACGTGCGCAAAGACCATTGGATCAATCAAGAATTAAAAAGCTTTCTATTGCTACGGGTTTGGAACCGGAGGATATTATTTCTGCTCCTGATGTAGACAGTATCTATAAAGTGCCGTTAGGTTTTGCAGATCAAAACTTAACAGATAGATTACTGCAAAAAATGAGGCTAACAAGAAAAGAAAGGGACCTGCCTGCCGGTAGGCAGGGTTTAAAGCAGTGGCGGGAATTTGTAGAAAAAATTAATTCAAGTAAAGAAAGCGTCAAGATTGCCATAGTTGGTAAATATTTCTCAACCGGTGATTTTACCTTAGCTGATTCTTATATTTCAGTAATTGAGGCGATTAAACATGCTGCTTGGACTCAGGGGCTAAAGCCGCAGATTAAATGGATTGATTCGGAAAAAATTGAGAATAATATAAGGATTTTAGAAGATTTTCAGGGGATTTTAGTACCGGGAGGATTTGGCTCAAGAGGAATTGAAGGCAAAATTGCTGCTATTAAATATGCAAGAGAAGCAAACATTCCCTATTTTGGGCTTTGTTATGGAATGCAGCTGGCTGTTGTTGAATATGCCAGAAATGTTTTGGGAATGGAAATTGCTCATACAACAGAGATAGATCCTGATACCAAATTCCCTGTTATTCATATCATGCCGGACCAGCAAAAGAAACTGCTGACCAGGGAATACGGAGCCACTATGAGACTGGGAGCGTGGGACTGTAAATTAAAGCTTAATACAAAAGTAAGAGCTTTATATGGCAAAGAAGACATATCTGAAAGACATAGGCACAGGTATGAGTTTAATAATGAGTATTTGGAAAAGTTTGCCAAAAACGGCTTAAATATTGCCGGAACTACGCCGGATGGAAAATTGGTAGAAATTATAGAAATAAAAGATCATCCGTTTTTTGTAGGGACTCAGTTTCATCCGGAATTAAAATCCAGACCGCTTTCTCCCCATCCTTTATTTTTAGGCTTTATTAAAATCGCATCAGAAAAAAAGCCTTAAATGAGAAAAGGGAAATTAATTGTTTTCGAGGGTATAGATGGGTCAGGTAAAACTATTCAAGTGAATCTATTGGCTGATTATTTAAAGGCTAAAAATATTCCTTTTGAGATTATCAGTTTTCCTAGATATGAAAATAATCTATATGGAAAATTAATTAGAAGGTATTTGGAAGGGGAATTTGGGTCGCTTCAGGAAGTGAATCCTTATCTGGTTGCTTTAGCTTATGCAGACGATAGAGTTTTGGCAAAAGATTTAATTAGAGGTTGGCTAAATGATGGGAAAGTGGTAATTGCCAATAGGTATGTTTCTTCCTCAAAGGCACATTTAGGAGCAAATCTGGCTGAAGAAAAAAGACAAGAGTTTATTAATTGGATTGAGCAGTTGGAATACCAAACAAATAAAATTCCCAGAGAAAATTTAACTATATTTTTAAAACTGGAACCGAAAATAGGCCAACAAAATATCTTGGACGAAAATGAGTTGGATATTCATGAAGGAGATTTGGGATATCAAACAAAGACAGATAAAATTTATCAAGAACTGGCCGCCAGTCCTAATTGGTATACAGTAAACTGTATGGGGAGCGGCAAAATGAGAATGCCTGAAGATATACATCAGGAAATAGTGAAACTCTTGCATTCAAATATGCTTTTACTACTTGAAAAATAGTTGATATTTCATTATCGTTACTTAACTAGCAATGGCAAAAAATACTACTAAACCTTCTGCCTTTGATATTTTAGGCACTTTACCGGATTGGGTGTTAAAAGAATATATCAAAAAGGGGATAATTAAAATTGACCTCTTGCCTTCTAACTGGGAAGAAAACGTAGATGAGGTGACAATTGATTTTCACTTGGGTAGCAAACTTCGTGTTTTTTCTATGGATGGTATGAATACCATTGATACCAAATTTACCAACAAAGAAGATATGGAAAAAATGATGAGGCTGGTGGAACTAAAACCCGGCCAGCCTTTTATTTTGACTGAGCATGATTTTGTTATAGCCACCACCAAAGAAAGATTAACTTTACCAAATGATATTATCGGTCATTTGCACGGTAAGTCTTCTTTGGCCCGTTTGGGAGTGGTTGTTCATTCAACTGCTGCCAGATTTGATCCGGGTTGGGATGGATATCCTGTACTGGAATTTGGCACCTTTTTAAAAGGCAAGAGGTTGATAATTTATGAAGGAAGTCCGATTTGTGCTTTCTCCTTTGAGAAACTGGCTGTACCTGTGGAAAGGTCATATAAAAATAGTCCAAATAACAGGTATGGAAGAAGCGATCTGCCGGAAGTTTCAAATATTACAGGCAAGAGAAAGTTAAAAGTTAAAAGTTAAAAGTTATGTCAGTTTTGGGTATAGATCAAGTTCTCCAAAGAATTAAAACTCAAAAATTAATCGAAGGCTTGGGAGAGCGGGACTTAAAAAATCCTGAAGGAGTAACTATTGATTTGAGGTTGGGGGCTGTTCATAAGATCTTAAGCGGCGGAGCATTTATTGAAAGCGACAGGCGCGAGGCTCTAGGCAGAAGGAAAGGTGTAAAAACAAAATTAATTGCCGAGTTTAAAAAAGGAAAGAAAAATCAGGACTGGATTATCATCAAACCCGGGGATTATTATTTAGTCTCCACTGTAGAAGCGATTAATACTCCGGGAGATTTATTGCCGGTTGTTTTTACCAGAACCTCTATTTTCAGGTCGGGTTTATTACTCGTCAACTCCAAGGTACAGCCTGGATATAAGGGAACACTGACAATGGGACTGACAAATTTAAGTAAGTTTGATGTTAGATTGCAAATGGGAGCCAGAGTTTGTGATATAGTTTTTTATAAAATTGAAGGCAAAACCACTCTTTATAGAGGACAACACCAGGGCGGCAGAGTCAGTCCCCATAAAGAAGAAAGGCAGGTATAAGGGAGAAACTCGAAAAATGGTTAAGCTAGGACATCAAGAATATCAATATCTCGATTTATTAAAAGAGGCACTGGAATATGGCATAAGGAAGGTGGATCGCGGGACAAACATTGTACTCTACAGTTTATTCGGTAAGCAAACACGATATGATTTGTCTAAAGAATTTCCCCTCTTAACAACAAAAAAGGTTTACTGGAAAGGGGTAGTGCAAGAGCTTTACTGGTTTATCTCAGGCCAGACCAATATAAAGTATCTGGTGGATCAGAATGTGCATATTTGGGATGATTATCCGTATAAAATATATAGTGCAAAGTGCAAAGTGCAAAGTGCAAAGTTAAAGACAAAAGAAGAATTTATAGAAAAGATCAGAACAGATGAAAAGTTTGCGGAACAGTGGGGGAATTTGCCTAGGATTTATGGTGAGATGTGGAGACATTGGCCAACCAGGACACCAAGCAGAACCATTGATCAGCTTAAATGGGTTTTACAAGAATTAAGGGATGACCCCGACGCTAAAAATTTAATTGTCAATTCTTGGAACCCGGAATATCTTTATACCATGGCTACTAACGAAGATGCCTCCAGGTTTCCAATTTGTCATAACATGTATCAAATAAGCAACAGAGGAGGAAAATTATCGTTACAACTCTATCAACGAAGTTCGGATCTATTTTTAGGAGTGCCATTTAACATAGCATCTTATGCACTACTTACTATAGTTTTGGCAAAAATTGCCGGACTTAAACCAGGGGAATTTATCCATACTTTCGGGGATGTACACATATATGAAAATCATATTGAGCAGGTAAAAGAGCAACTTAAACGTAAGCCCCGGCAATTGCCCAAAGTTAAAATTGATGCTTCTCTAAAAAATATAGATGACTTTCGTCCTGAACAAGTAATTTTAGAAAGGTATGATCCATATCCTATGCTTAAAGCAGAATTAACAGTAGCTGGTGGACTATATGATCCAAAAACAGGCCAGATGGCAGGATAAAGTTATACATAAACGCATTTGAGATATGGCATTATTCTTCGAACAAAGTGAGAAGTTACCTTAATGAATAAACCTAAAATCAGTTTAATAGCGGCAATTGCTTCCGGTAACCGGGCGCTTGGGAAAAATAATGAGCTGATTTATAAAATCCCGGAAGATTTAAAAAGATTTAAAGATTTAACTTCAGGCCATACCATTATCACGGGCAGGAAAACTTTTGAGTCAATTGGCAGACCCTTGTTAAACAGAACCAACATTATCATTACCCGTGATTCAAATTTTGCCATAGAGGGTTGTATCATAGCTTATTCATTAAACGAAGCCTTAGAAATAGCAAAGAGTAAAGAAACTGAGGAAGTATTTATCATTGGCGGAGGGCAAATTTATCAAGAAGCAATTAGTATAGCAGACAGGCTTTACTTAACTATAGTAGAGGGTAACCCGGAAGCAGACACTTTTTTCCCTGACTATTCGCAATTTAAAAAAGTTATTTCAGAAGAAGAACATGAGAGTAACGGATTAAAGTACAAATTTTTAGACCTTGAAAGGTAAGCTGGAATCTGGTATAATGGACACCATTACACATCTATCGGTAATTTTCCTGAAACTATACTGCTGATAGAGAAGAACAAGGAAAACATGCTAAAACTTCCTTCTTTACAAAATTTACTGGAAGCCGGTGTCCATTTTGGACACCAGGTTCGCCGTGGTCATCCCCGGATGAGGCCGTATATTTATGGTGTAAGAGAAGATGTGCATATCATTGACCTGACTCAATCTGAAAGCTTATTAAAAGAGGCTGCAGAGTTTGTTTATGAGTTAGGAAAAGAAGGAAAGATTTTGCTTTTTGTAGGGACTAAAAAACAGGCAAGACCTATCATAGAAGAGCTTGCCAGGAATTTACAAGCGCCATTTTTGGTGGAAAGATGGATGGGAGGTTTTTTGACCAATTTTGAGGAAATTAAAAAAAGGATTAAGCTTTTAAAAGACTTAAAAGAACAAAAAGAAAAAGGCCAGCTTTCTAAATACACCAAAAAAGAACAGTTGTTACTGGATAGAAAAATGGAAAAGCTGCAAAGGGATTTCCAAGGTGTGATGGATTTACCAGGCCATCCTGATGCAATCTTTGTTGTGGATGCTGTTTCAGATAATATTGCAGTCAGAGAAGCCAACAGATTAGGTATTAAAGTGGTGGCTATTGCAGATTCAAATTGTAATGTTTCAGAAATAGATTACCCGATACCCGGCAATGACGATGCTATAAAATCTATTAAGATTTTGTCAGAAGCAGTGGCTAGCGCCTACGGAGAAGGGAAAAAAGAAGCAGGCAAAGTGAAAGCTGCAAAGGAGAAAAAAGAGGTAGAAGCTAAAGCGGAAGAGACTGTTAATGAGGAAATTGTGCAGGAAGTGGTGGCAGCAGAAGAGCAGGTAGAAAAGGCAGCTGTTAAGGAAGCAGAAAGAATAGTGGAGTAATATGAATGTTAAACTCGATGATATTAAATTACTTCGTGAACAAACCGGGGCTGGGATTGCCGACTGTAAGGAGGCCCTGAGTCGATCGAAGGGCAATTTAAAAAAAGCCAAAGAGTGGTTAAAACAAAAGGGTTTTGATAAAGCTTCATCCAAAGGAGAAAGGGAAGTTAAAGCAGGCATAGTTGATGTTTATTCCCATGGAGGTAAAGTAGGAGTTTTAGTGGAGCTGTTGTGTGAAACAGATTTTGTAGCGCGCACTTCGGATTTTAAAAATCTGGCTCATGAACTTGCTTTACAGATTGCCTCGATGAACCCACTCTCTTTAGAGGATTTGCTCTTTCAGGAGTATATTAGAGACGGATCAATGACAGTAGATCAGCTGGTTAAATTAGCAATTGGCAAACTAGGAGAGAACATACAAATTGGTAGATTTGAAAGAGTAGCTTTAGGAGAATGATGGACCCTGTTTTAACAGACGTAAACACTAAAATAGAAGAAGCTCTGCACCACTTTCAAGTGGAGGTTGCCGGTATACGGGCCGGAAGGGCAAATCCTGGACTAGTGGAAAATATTTTAGTTGATGCATATGGATCCAAAATGAAGATGGTGGAAGTGGGCAATATTGCCGCTCCCCAGCCCTCTTTGTTAACTATTCAAGTTTGGGATGTTTCTATTTTACAAAATGTTATAAAAGCTATTCAGGAAGCAAATTTAGGACTTAATCCTTCCAATGAGGGTACATTAATCCGCTTGCCTATACCTCCGCTTACTTCGGAAAGAAGAGAGGAATTTATCAAAATCTTACACCAAAAAATAGAAGAAGCAAAAGTGACTATCAGGCAAATCAGGCAGGATTTTAGGAATGAATGGAAAAAAGAATCTGAAGAAGGAAAATTCGGGGAGGATGAATTTTTCCGCAGGGAAAAGATCCTTCAAGAGTTGGTGGATAAAAAGATTTTAGAAGTGGAAAGATTGGGTAAGACTAAGGCTGAGGAGTTAACACAAATTTAGGGTATGATTTTTTCTATTATTATTTTCATTCTAACGCTACTTGTCTTAGTAGTTATACACGAACTTGGCCATTTCATAATGGCCAAAAGGTTTGGGATCAAAGTTGAGGAATTCGGTTTTGGTATTCCACCTAAGATATTTGGTAAAAGGATCGGTGAAACAATCTATTCTTTAAATGCTTTGCCTATAGGCGGATTTGTCAGACTATTGGGTGAAGATGAGGAGTCTGCCTCTAAACGTTCTCTGAATGAGAGGGATTTTCGGGCTAAATCTGTTGGCCAAAGGATAGCGGTAGTGATAGCAGGGGTAGTCATGAATTTGATTTTAGCCTGGGCTATTTTCTATACAGTAATTATTTATCAAAATTTCAGGATAATTTATCCTACTTTAGATCAGGGGGTATTTGTAGGTTTTGTCCAGGAAAATTTCCCGGCAGAGGCAGCAGGCATTAAAGTGGGAGATAGGATTTTAAGAGTTGACGACAGGCAGGTAAAAAATTTTGATGATCCCAGAAATTTTATTAAAGAAAAAAATGGACAACCGGTTAGTTTAACGATCTCTGATGCTCAAGGGCAAAACCAAAAAACTATAATTGTTACTCCTAAAAAAGCGGACAAAGAAGGATATTTAATTGGAGTAGGATTTAGCCCGATTGCTATTAAAGAGTATAAGACTCCTTTGGAAAAAACATTTTCAGGTATAACCTATTCTTATGATTTGACTAAATTGACATTTGCAGGTCTTGGAAAAACATTCTATGATCTATTTGCAGGTAACTTCAAATCAGTTTCTCAATCCGTCAGCGGACCGGTTGGGCTGGCTACCATCAGTAATGAGATTTTAAGTGGCGGCCGGTCGGCTGTTCCATTTTACGTCTGGTTTGTGGGAGTGATTTCTTTGACTTTGAGCATATTTAATGTTTTACCTGTTCCGGCTTTGGATGGAGGCAGGCTATTATTTTTGGTAATTGAGGCAGTCACCGGTAAAAAGGTAAGTGAGCAGACAGAGAGAACAGTTCATCAGATCGGTTTCATTCTGCTTTTAGGCTTGGCGCTTTTAATAACATACTCTGATATTAGCAAACTGATCCGCTAGTGGTATACTAAGCCTAATTTTTGTTCTGGTACTTTCTGATGCAACATATCCAGATTAGTTACAATGAATCGCTGGAGCGATTGGATGTAACCTAGACAGAATCAATTGTACCGATAGGAATTAAAAAACGCTATAATGAAAAAGCCCGTATAAAATTACAAAAGGAGATAGTTTAATATGCGAACCGTTGGAATAATAGGCGGACTGGGTCCGGAAACAACTATAGTACCCCCAAATAGATTTTACCAATACTATCAGGTATGAGATAATGGGTGGGTGATAGATTCTGTCCATCTCTCAGATGAGGAGAT
>MFCX01000036.1 GCA_001777055.1 Candidatus Daviesbacteria bacterium RIFCSPHIGHO2_02_FULL_39_12
ACCTAAAATTTGCAAAGGCGTTGTTAAAACAAACCCTTGTCCAATAACCATATGTAAAGTATCACCCGGATACCAACCTTGACTCAAGGTTTTTCTTTTCCAGGTATCGTTGGGTATCAAACCGCTTTCTTCCCCCGGTAAATCTATATCCAGCTTCCCTCCTAATTTTAATTTCTTTGCCCATTCTTCCAGGGCATTTTCTCCAATTAACCTGCCTACTGAATAAAAATAGGTATCGTTTGATCTTTGCAGAGCCTTATTTAGATTCACCAACCCTTCTGTTTTACCATATTGATTAAAATACCAGTTGGTAAATTTATAAGGACCTAAAAACGTCACGCCGTTATCTTCAAAAACAGTGTCCGGCTTAATCTTGCCGGAAACCAAACCAGCCAAAGCGGAAACAATCTTGAAAGTTGAACCCGGAGGATAAGTTCCGGCAATGACCCTATTTAACAAAGGCGAGAAACTTTGTGAAAAAATATCAGAAATTGCAGTATCATCTATATTTTGGACAATAATATTCGGGTCAAAAGAGGGCAAAGACAGTAGCGCCAAAACCTGACCGGTATTAGGATCCATCGCCACTGCTGCTCCGCAACAACTGCCTGTTTTACTAATAGTTTGAGTCAGTTGCTCATAAATTTTATCCTGCAAGTCGGCATCCAAAGTCAAGGTTATATTCTGACCGGGAACTGGCGCTATTTGCCTTAAAGTTCTGATTTTTCTGCCTGATGAATCAACTTCAATAATCTCTCCGCCGTCTATACCGCGCAAAACTTCTTCATAGGTCGCTTCTATACCGGATTGTCCTATCATATCTCCGGGACGATAATTTTTAAACTGCAAGGCATTCAACTGAGCGCCGGAAACCTCTCCCACATAACCTACTACGTGAGCCAATTTTTCTCCCATCGGATAAGAACGAACATTATCAATTTCTAAGCTGACAACCCGGGGGTCGTTTTTCACTTCCATTGCTAAAGATTCCTCGCGGCTAATCAATCTAAATTTCTTACTTTGAGGGTCTAATAACCTGAAGGCCGGTAAATTAAATGCCAATATTTTGCCGTTCCTGTCAAAGATGACCCCCCGGGGAGCATGTATCATCTTGATTTGAATACGGTTACCGTCAGCCAAATCCCTATTGGTTTTTCCTTCCGCAATCTGCAGATGAAAAAGGCGCAAAAACAATATGAAAAACAAAATTAAACAAAAGACTTGAAAGACCGCTATTCTCCAGGGACTTTTGGTAAAGTGATTACCGAAGCTTGAATCAAAATTAGGCAAAAGAAAATCTGTCCAGTCGATTTCTCTATTTAATTTCTTTTCTTTCTCATGATACATTATATTTTTAGTCTGATGTCTTTATGAACAATAAAACGTTCTTCCCATAGTCTAACTAAATATAAAATTGGTAAGGCTGCTAAACTCTCCCAAAAAACTCTAGGAAAAATTTGAGGAGTTTGCTGCAAAAATAATGAGATCGTCTGTTGATATAAAACCAACAGGATTAGGCTTAAAGGCGCTATCAATAATAAATTACCAGCTAGTCTGAATTTAGATAAAGTTTGGGTTGTCTGAATCAAAATTAAGTAAAATAGGCTGTTTAACCCCAAAGGAAGTAAGTTTAAATGGGAATCAAACAACCCAAAAGAAAAGGCCAGGAAAAGATTTGCCCTATCCAATTTAATGAAACTTCTGCAAATTAGAATAATCAGGACTAAATTTATAGGTAAAATAGTAGACTGCAAAAAAGATGCAATTATTAAGATGGCAATTAAAGTCTTCATAACTTTTAACTTATTCCTGTATCACGTACACCAGTTCTAAATCTCTGATATCAAAATTGGCAACAATTTTTGCTTGTTTGAAAACCTGAGTTGCCTGCTCCAAAACTTTATCTACCCTGCCTAAAATTAAACCCCGTGGCAGGAAAGTTTCAGTCCCTTCTGAATAGACTAAATCTCCCTCATTAATTTTTTCTTCCTGTAGTATTTTATCAAGTAAAATATCCGCTCCGAATTGCCCCAGTAATATTCCTTTTGCTTTCCCCAAAAGCCCCTGAGAGAAAGCAGCTACCTTGGAATCAGGATCTGTCAGAAGCTGCACATTAGCGCTTTTTTCTCCCGCCTGAACAATTTTGCCAACAAAGTTATCGTTATAAACTACTGCTGTGCCAACTTTGACACCTGAACTTGAACCTCTGTCAATTTTAAGATATCTACTAAGTCCAACCGGACGGGCAGGCAATAAATTATAGTTTGCAGGGTCCAAATACTTTTGCTGAGTTAGTTGGCTTTGCGCCTCAGCCAGTTCTTTTCTTATTCTGGCATTCTCGGATAATAATTGACCAATCTGTCCCTTGAGCGCCTTATTCTCTTGTGAGGCCGAACGTAAAGCCACGATGAAAAAAAGCTGTTTATCAATGTTTCTTCCGGTTTGATACAACCCAAAAGATATTGGGTTGGTTGCAAAAGACAACATTGACTTAGGTAAGTTTAAGAAATTAAGTAAATCCGCTGCTAAAATTAAGGATGAAAAAATGATTAAAATAATGAGGAGCTTGAGGTTAGGGAAGACTTGATCCATCGCCGAAACAATATATCATAGGTATTTCGTCATTGCGAGCCCGAAGGGTGTGGCCCTCGTCAGTTGCAAAGCTTGGCGGGTTTGGGTATATTTATGGGAGTAATGTATGGCAAGCTTTAAAGATAAATTAAAAGTTAAATGGAACGAGAATAAATTTGTTTGCATTGGTTTGGACAAGGGAGAATTTGAATTTAATAAACAAATTATTGACCAAACAGCCCAACTTATTTGTGCTTACAAACTTAATAGCGCTTTTTATGAAGCTGAGGGATTAACAGGCAGAACAGCTTTGGAGAAAACTGTTAAGTATATTCAAAACCAATATCCTGATGCCGTATTGATTTTTGATGCTAAAAGAGCAGACATTGACAATAGCAACCGAGGTTATGTTAAGGATATTTTTGATAATTTAAATTTTGATGCTGTCACAGTTCATCCTTATTTAGGTAAAGAAGCAATGCAGCCATTTTTGAAAAGAGTGGATAAAGGTATTATTGTTTTGGTTAAAACTTCAAATCCAGGTGCAGAAGAATTTCAGGATTTAATAGTAAGCTCCCAAAATATCCCTTTATATCAATATATTGCCTCAAAAGTAGCAAATGAGTGGAATAAAAATGGAAACTGTGCAGTTGTGGTTGGAGCAACTTATCAAAAGGATCTTAAGATAATCAGAAAAATTGTGTCTGACATGCCAATTCTTGTACCGGGTATCGGCGCTCAAAACGGAGCCTTAGAAGAAACCTTAAAAAATGGTTTGGATAGTAATAAACAAGGTTTAATTATTTCCTCCTCAAGAGGAATCATTTTTGCCCAAAATCCCAAGGAAGCCACTTTAAAACTGCATCAGAAAATAGTATCGTCATTGCGAGCTATAGTCCTTCAAAGCGGGAGAATGAAATGATGAAGTAATCTGTTTAATGTAATAGAAAAGAAAATATGATTAATACATCACAAAAAGTAGCCCGAATACTCCTGGAACTTAGTGCTATTAGCTTAAACCTCAAAAAACCCTACCGTTATGTTTCCGGTATGTTTTCCCCTGTTTATACAGATTGCCGGGTACTCATGGCTTATCCTGATAAACGCAAACTAATTAGAGATCTTTATATAAATGCAGTTAAAAAATCCGGTATTGCCTTTGATGTTGTTGCCGGCACGGCTACAGCCGGCATACCTCATGCTGCCTGGATTGCCGATAAGTTAAACCTGCCAATGGTGTATGTTCGGGATAAAGCCAAGGATCATGGTAAGGAAAACATGATGGAGGGGATAATTAAAAAAGGACAGAAAGCTGTGGTAATTGAAGATTTGGTTTCAACCGGAGAAAGTGCTATTAACAGCGTCAATGCTATAAGAGCTGCCGGCGGACAAGTCTCTGCTGTTTTCTCCATCATCACTTACGGCTTGGCAGCAGCTGATAAAAATTTAGCTGAAAACGATCTTAAATTAGTCTCTTTGACAGATTTTAACCAGGTAGTCGCTGAAGCTCAAATTATAAACCAAATTACCAAAGAAGAAGTGTCAGCAATTTTAGATTGGGCTAAGAATCCTCAAGCTTGGGGGAAAAATTTAGGGCTTGAATAATGATCAAATTGCCTGGACTGATTGATACTCATGTACACTTAAGAGAACCCGGTGCCGCTCAAAAAGAAGACTTTGAAACAGGCACCAAAGCAGCTATTGCCGGAGGCTACACTACTATCCTGGACATGCCTAATAACCCGGAACCTACTGTTACGCTGAACACCTTAGAGAAGAAGATAACACTTACAAAATCCAGAATTTATTGTGATTTGGGTTTTCATTTTGGAGCCACTTTAGACTCAGTTGCTTACTTTCCAAAAGTAAAAGATAAAGTCTTCGGGCTGAAAGTTTACATGAACCATACCACAGGCGGCTTACTGCAGGAAAATCCTCAAGTTTTAAAAAAGATCTTTGAGGCCTGGCTAAACGATAGGGTAATTATGGTCCATGCCGAGGGCCCATCCTTAGAAAAAGCTATAAGTCTGTCTAAACAATTTAACAGCAAACTGCACGTTTGCCACGTCAGTTTAGCAGAGGAAATAAGATTGATAAAACAGGCTAAAGATCAAAGATTGAGTATAACTTGCGAAGTGTCCGGGCACCATCTATTTTTGACGGATGAAGATTTAGGAAGATTGGAGGGATTTGGGAAAATGAGACCTCCCCTGCCTTCAAAAAAAGATCAGAAAGCTTTATGGGAAGCAATTGCAGATGGCACAATTGATACTATAGCCTCAGATCATGCTCCTCATACAAAAGAGGAGAAAAGTAGCAATAACCCGCCAAACGGAGTTCCGGGTTTAGAAACTACCCTGCCCTTACTTTTAACAGCAGTCAGTGAGGGCAGATTAATCATAGATGACATCATCCGTCTTTGCCACACCAACCCTAAAAGGATTTTTAATATTCCGGACCAGCCGGACACTTATGTAGAAGTTGATCCAACTATACGCTATACACTATACGCTATACGCTTATACACCAAATGCTCCTGGACTCCTTTTGAAGGCATGAAAGTTATAGGAAAAATCAAACGGGTAGTTTTAAGAGGAAATTTAGTGTATGATAATGGGCAAGTTTCAGACCCACCAAAAGGACAGGTGATCTATCCAAAGAAATGAGTACTAACCTACCGGATCCAAAAGAATTTGTAGACCCCAACCAGCCTCCTTTGATATATGAAATTGAAAAAAGCTGGGAAGAGGTAATTTCTAAACCTCCTGTATGGCTTTCCCATAAATTCCCTCCGCTTCCAATTGAAGCAAAGTATGAATTTTTGGGGCACAAGTTAATTTCCCCTATTGCCATTGCTGCAGGCCCGGCCTCCGGCAAAATTTGGACCGACTTTTATTTTAAAATGGGTTACGGAATGGTCATCCAAAAAACCAGAAGAACAGTACCAAGACTATCTAATACGCAACCAAATATTGCCATTGTTTACCTTGACAAACCGGTGGAAGAAGACGGCTTGGGAGAAACTTTAGCAGCAAGTAACGATCCCAGAGACTTTGAAAAATATAAAAGCATGACCAATTCCTTTGGCAATCCTTCCTCTGATATTTTAACTTGGGCTAAGGAACTACCTGATCAAAGAAAGATAATGCAACCAGGTCAAATATTAGCATGCAGTGTGACTGCTACCACCCCGGATGAGGCTGCCCAAATAGTGGAAACTGCCTCTGATTTACTAGTCGGAGCAACTGCTGCAGTTTTGGGAGGGGCTGATGTCATAGAATTTAATTTAGCTTGTCCCAATGTGACGGAAAATCCCCAGGAAGGCGAGATGTTTCAAAATGTCAAGCTTGTTAAATATGTCTTATCAGAATTTAAAAGAAGGTTTCCTAAAATTCCTGTAGGCATCAAATTCGGAGTATACAATTCCAAAGAACAAATGAAAAAAGTGTTTGCCGAAGCAGGGGAAAATTTGAATTATGTCTCAGGGATTAATGCCTTGAAAATGACGGTCTTAACTCCTGATGGCAGTGAAATTTTACCCGGCAGGAAAACTTCCGGAGTCTGCGGCATTGCAGATCAAATAATTGCTCTAAAACATATCCGATGGGCAGCCCAAATCAGACAGGAAGAAGGATTAAAATATCAAATTTTAGGCGGAGGGGGAATTATAGAGCCTTCTGATGCAGATAGATACTTATCAACCGGCGCAGATATGGTCCAAGTGGCAACCATAGCCTTAGCAGACCCCTTGCTTGCCTATAAATATAGATTAGGTCATCGTTTAGTAACTTAATATTTACGTAGTCCGCCAGTCACTTTCACTTTGCCTAAAAGATCCAAATTATTTAAGACTTCTCCGCAACCTCTGACCACTGTGGTTAACGGATCATCTGCCACATAAATTGGCAGCTTTGTTTCTTCGGCAATCCTTTTATCCAGACCCGGGATTAACGCGCCGCCTCCGGCCAGAAAAATCCCTCTTTCCACTATATCTGTCAAAAGCTCAGGCGGAGTTTCTTCCAAGACTTCCTTAATAGTAGAAATAATTTGTGAAATGATGGAAGATAGAGCTTCTCTGATCTCTGAAGCAGAAATCTTTAAAGATTTTGGCAAGCCTGTAGCCAAATCTCTCCCCCTGACAACGGTTGCTTGAGAATCCATTTTATCCACCGGAAAAGCAGACCCAATTTCAATCTTTATATCTTCTGCGCTTTTTTCACCAATTAACATGCCATATCTTGTCCGCATATAGGAAACAATGGCTTCATCAAGTTCGTCACCGGCTACTCTGAGAGATCTGTTAATAACCATTCCGCCTAAAGAAATTACGGCGATTTCCGTGGTACCCCCCCCAATATCTACGATCATCACACCTTCCGGTTCTTCTACCGGCAATTTTGCCCCAATAGCCGCGGCCATTGGCTCTTCAATCAAAAATGCCTCCCTGGCTCCGGCTGACAAGCAAGCATCCTGGACTGCCCTTCTTTCGACTTCAGTCACGCCTGAAGGAATACCTACGGCAACTCTTGGCTTGGGGATTTTTGGCAGAGACCACATACTTTTTGAAGGGTTGTTGTGAACTTTGCGTATAAAATATCGCAACATAGCCTCTGTAGTATCAAAATCAGAAATTACCCCGTTTCTTAAGGGCCTGACTGCTTCAATTGCAGCCGGAGTCCTACCCAGCATTCTCTTTGCTTCTGTGCCAATTGCCAAAATTTGCCTGGTTTTTCTGTGCAATGCTACTACGGTAGGTTCTCTGATAACTATACCTTTGTTTTTTACCAAAACCAGAGTATTAACTGTACCCAAATCAATACCAACGTCATGAGCAAAATAGCTCCAAAACCTATTCAACATGAATGGAGTTTAACATATTAATCAGGGAATAGTTAAGTAGCGTTTAGGATTCAGTTGACAACTATACGCTATACGCTATACGCTATACGCTATACGCTGTCTTATGCTAGATAAAATAATCTCCTATTTATTCTACCTGCTCTTTTTCCTGACCCCTCTTTTTTGGACATCTAAAAATTATGAATTATTTGAATACAATAAGATGATTCTAATTTATGGATTCACGGTTATAATTGTTGGAACCTGGATTCTTAAAATCATTAATCGTAAATCATTAATCTTTAATCGTACCCCTTTAGATATTCCCTTGCTGCTGTTTTTGCTCGCCAATATTTTATCAACTATTTTTTCCATTGATACCCATACTTCAATCTGGGGATATTATTCGCGCTCGAATGGCGGTTTATTATCTTTGATATCTTACTTATTGCTTTACTATGCCTTTGTTTCCAATATGGACTTTAAAAAAGTATTAACTGCCTTAAAGTTTGGCTTGGCTTCCGGCTTTTTAATTTCTTTGTACGCTATACTGGAGCATTTTGGAGTTTCCCCTTCCTGTGTCATCTTAAGAGGAGAATTTAATGCGGACTGCTGGGTTCAACGGGTGCAGGAAAGAGTTTTTGCTACTTTAGGCCAGCCAAATTGGTTGGCTTCTTATCTTGCCATGTTAATTTTTCCGGCTTTGTATTTTCTGCAAACTGCCAAAACCAAATTTCAACTTATTACTTATTACTTGTTACTTGTTACTTTCTACCTAGCCTTCACTTTTACTTATTCCAGAGGCCCAACATTAGGGTTGATTGTAGGAATGGCGGTATTTATTGTCATGTTATTCTTCGAGGGCCGAACTTTCGACCCGAGAAATTACCTTATTGCACTTGCATCTTTTTTTATCATTAATCTCCTTTTCGGCTCTGCCTTAACCAGTTTCAGGTTAGTATCCAAATTTGCTGCCCCGACTAGACCTACCATTACTCTACCGGCTGCTCCGTCTTCCGGTACTCAGTTGGAAAATGGCGGCACAGAATCAGGCCGAATCAGGTTAATTGTCTGGAAAGGCGCCTTAGATATTTTCAGATCTTACCCTCTTTTTGGCTCAGGTTTAGAAACCTTTGCTTATTCCTATTATCAATACAGACCAACTGAACATAACCTAACTTCTGAATGGGATTTTTTATATAACAAAGCACATAATGAATACTTAAATTATTTGGCCACTACAGGGATAGTCGGACTTGGGACATATATGTTAATTATTGGAACATTTATATGGTGGGGTATTAAACAATTCAAAATTCAAAATTCAAAAACTTTTGACTTTGAACTTTTAACTTTTAACTTCGCACTTTTGGCTGCCTATATCTCCTATCTCGTTTACAACTTTTTCCTTTTCTCAGTTGTGATAATCGCCGTCTTTTTCTACCTCTTCCCAGCCATGGTTTTTATTGCCGCACAGTCTACAAAACCGGTCAGAAAACTTTTAACTTTTAACTTTTCACTTTTCACTTATATTGACCGCCGTCCCCTCTATGCTAAAGCTGTCCAAGGTATTGTGATTCTATCCACTGTCTATCTTCTATTTTCCGTCTTCCAACTTTGGTATGCAGATACAGTTTTTAATAGCGGCGGGAAAGCCCTGGATTCGGGTAATGTTGGCAAAGCCTACAATCTATTAGCTGAAGCTGTTGATTTAAATCCGGGTGAACCTTTTTATAGATCAGAATTGGCTTTCTCTGCTGCAGCTTCTGCCGCTGCCTTAAAAGAAACTGATGCCACTTTCTCAGCCAGCTTAAAAGATGAAGCCCTTTTACAGACCCGGAAAGTTTTGACTCAAAGTCCTAATAATGTCTCTTTTTGGAGAACAGCTATCAGAACTTACTTTGAGCTGGCCGCTTTGGATAATCAATATATTGATTCAACTCTTGAAGCCATAGCGTATACAATTAAGCTTGCCCCCACAGACCCCAAGCTTTATTACAATAAAGCCCTGGTGTTACAGGCAAAAGGCAAAAAGGAAGAAGAAATTCAAACTTTGCAAACAGCATTGAAGCTTAAGTCAAACTATCCGGAGGTAATTGACCAGTTAAAACAGGCAACTGAATCAGGAGAAACAAAATAGCTGAAGGCTGATGACTATTTATGAAATCAATCAAAACAGCCATTGCTGAAGTGAAGTTTAAAGACAGGCCGAAAAACTTAACTAAGGAATTTCAAGTTTATGGCTGTTATTTGGCAGAAAGTTTGGATGACACTAAGCATTATTCCCTTTATATTAAATTAGCCAAACAACTTGACAGGAACCTATTAGAAGAAGCTTTGAACTATACTAAAGGTTATTATTCAGCCAAAAGTAAGGCTAAAGTATTTATGTGGCGCCTTGGCCAACTGAAAAATCAAAAGTAAAAAATGTTACAATTTCTTCATGGATATTGTTAAAGCGCCTGATGTGAGACTACGGGTTCAGACCAAACCTGTAAAAAAAATAAATGCTTCTTTAGTAAATACCTTAAAGCAGATGATCAAACTGACCAAAACCTTTAAGGATCCTGAGGGAGTAGGACTTGCCTCAACTCAGGTAGGTTTGAATGAACGTTTTTTTGTGGCTAAAAATAGTAAGCAGTTTATGATGGTAATAAATCCCAAAATTGAATCTGTTTCCAAAAGAACTAAAATTTATTTTGAGGGCTGTCTTTCTATACCTAATATGTGGGGAAACACTAGAAGACATATAAGTATAAGGGTTACTTTCCAAAATGAAACAGGCAAGCAAACAACATTGACTTTAAAAGGAGTTCTAGCCTGGATTTTTCAGCATGAAATTGATCATTTAAACGGTATTTTATTTTCTGATAGAGTTTTAGAACAAAAAGGTAAGTTTTATAAATACACCGGCAAAGATAAAACCGGAACAGATATGTTTGAGGAAGTAACAATATAAAAAAACTCAAATGTTAAAACTCAAAACTGAAACGCAAAACTTCAAACTTAAGATAATTTTTCTCGGAACACCTCAATTTGTACAACCTATTAAGCAGGAGTTAAAAAAACATTTTTTTCTAGTGAAATTGTTAAAAGAGGCTGACTTGGCGGTAGTTGCAGCTTATGGCAGGATTTTAACCAAAGAAGAATTAAATCTGCCAAAATATGGCAGTCTCAATGTCCACCCTTCTCTGCTGCCTAAATACCGCGGTCCCTCACCTATCCAGACAGCTATTTTAAACAACAACAAAACATCAGGAATTACCATAATAAAAATGGATGAAAAAGCAGATCACGGACCGATAATCTATCAAGAGAGTTTAGACCTTTCTGATAGTGATAATTGTGATATGTTGAGTAAAAAGATGTTTCTTCGCGCAAGTGAAATTTTACCCCAAGTAATTGAAAATTTTATATCAGGGAAAATCAAACTAGTTGAGCAAAATCATTCCAAAGCAACCTTTACTCAACACCTAACTAAGGAGGATGGTTACTTTACCATTAATAATCCTCCATCAGCTGAAATTTTGGATAGAATGATAAGGGCCTACTATCTTTGGCCGGGTGTATGGACTAAGTGGAGAGTCAAGAGTCTAGAGTCAAGAGTCAAGGAAAAAATAGTAAAATTCCTTCCAGGCAAGCAGATCCAAATGGAAGGGAAAAAACCCATTTCTTTTAATGATTTTTTAAATGGCTACCCCGATTTTCCTCTAAAAAATCATCATTTATGATCTTCTCGCCATCTATGAATTCTGCTTTTAACAGCAGGCACTTCCACTCCAGTCATTGCTGCAATTTCAGGGGCAGTATACCCTGCTAATTTTAAAGCCATACACGGCTCTTCTCCTGCTTCTCTGATAGTCTCTGAGAGTATCGCAATAGTTTCAGCTGACGAAGAAGTTCCTAACTTTTCAGAAAAAAGGCTTTCCAAGCTTTGCAGCCGTCCTCCGCCTCGTTTTGCTGCAGAATTAGCTCTATAAAACATCCCTGCTGCATTTCGTACAACTTCATATAAAAAGGTCCGTTCGCTGGAACGTCCCTCAAACGGTTGCCCCCTCAATAATGCTTCTGCCGCATTTTGCATTACATCAGCTGCGTCTTGCGGATTTCCGGTAAACCACCTGGCCGCTGTTTCTATGAAATCTTTATGGTATTCAAACATTCCACCTACCTGCTTACTTCTAGCTTGTTCAACCATATTTTTCCTTTAAAAAACCGCCTTTTTGAAGGCGGTTCTAAATTTCATCCCTTTTAATTTCAGGATTAAATATTCAGAACCACCCCTCATAAACAAGGTGGCGCTGACCCATAATTTTAGTTAAAAAGCATGATTGCATATCTAAAATAGAAATTACTATAGTACTTCCTCTTTGTCAAGCGACAGTTGGAGTGTTAGAATAGCCTACGCTATGGCAGCTTTTCCGGAAAGCAAAACCACTTTATATGATTTTCTGCTTACACAAATCCGGGAAGGAGAAACAAGACGTGCTGCTATTCCATTTGGCTCATATTTGCAAGATATAACATTGAGACTAACAAAAGCCCGCGCTGCAGCAGAGGTTTTAAGACAAGCTGATACATTAACCGATGAAGCCAGAATAACCCTTGAGAGAACCTCCTCATTCAGACCAATTTCTCATTCCGGAGATATTATGGTTCAGGCAGTCACCTCATATCCTCATTTTAAAAATGAATCAGGACAAGAACAGTATGCCTTTTTTACCGGCCGGGGAGAAAGGAATATGGTATACGGAAACAGTTATCAGCTTGGCTTGATTGTAACTTTTATGGCTGACAGACTATCCAGAATCCCCGGGCTTGGCAAAGCGCTTTTTTTGTTTGCGCCAACTGGAGCCGGCAAATCAAAAATTGTTGATGCATTAAAAGCAGGATATGAGGATTATACAAGAGATGAAATGCAATATACAATTACAGGTTGTCCATATCAGGATGAACCCCTGCTTCTTTTACCCAAAGAGGCGAGAATATTACTAGAAAAAGAACATGGAATCGTTCTTGAACAAGAACTCTGCAACTCATGCGAAACTAAACGCCATCAGGCAATTGGCAGCGAAAAAGGTATTCTAGATGTAGAGATTGAACCAATTGAATTCTCGGCTGACCGAGGAACCGGTTTAATTACAATTAAGCCGGAAATGACAGAGAGTTTTGATCAACCGGAAGTACGGGATGCTATACTGGATAGAATTCGCCGGGCCAATCGGGGTATATTGGAGATTGCTGAACTATTTCTTCACTCTCCCCCCTTTTTGAAAGCTCTGATGGGAATTATTAGGGAACGAAGATTATCTTACAAAGGCATTGAATACCACCCTCAATTTGTTATTCTTACTCATGCAACCAATACTGATGTGACAAGGTTTATTCAGCTGGTTTCAGATAAAAAAATTGAAATAGATTCTGCAGCTTTCTTCCAACGATTAACAACAGTAAATCTACCCTATATTCTCTCTCTTTCCGATGAAGCAACACTGTATAAAAACTCTTTTGCTCAAAGCGGCTATACCTTTCATATCTCCCCCCAAACCCTTGAGAAGGTAGGAATGGTGGCGCTGGCATCCCGTCTGACTAGATCTGACATACCGGAAGTTGATATAGACACAAAAGTAGAAATATATAATGGCGGCAAAACAGACAAATTCACCCAGAAGGACAGAAGAGGAATCGAAGAGGAAGGCAGACAGAAAAAAGAAGGACTTAGCGGTATCTCCCCCGTACAGATGATTGAGCTTTTGACACAAGCCTTAAAGGAAAATCCCCGTTGCATTAATCCTGCACAAACGCTAAATGCCTTGGAAATATACATTATTATGCAGCCGGCAGACTACCCGAGGAAATACGAACTTCTTACCACAATAAGAAATCAGCGGGCTAAATATGAGGCTTGGCTTGAGAAAACTGTAAAACAGGCATTTCGAGGCGATCATGAAAGCGCCTGTCAAAAAGAATTCCACTATTATCTTGAACAAGCAGAGGCATCTGCGGGAGGAATGAAAGTGTATGATCCAATTTCAAGAGAAAACGTTGAGCCTGATGAGGTATTCATGCGGCAGGTGGAGGTGATTATAGGAACCAGCGAATACGCTAAAAAAATATTCAGAAAAGAAATCTTAACTGATCCTGTTTTTACAAACCGGCAACGCGATTATGCAAAAAACCCCGTAAAATATACAGAGCTGCCGAAATTCAAAGATGCTTTTGAAAGAAAGATAACCGGTATGTCTGAGCAGGATGTTGAAGATACGATTCTTGTACTTCTTCATACACCTGCCGAACAACAAATATCGCTTGATGTTTCAGGTCGAAAAAGGGCTGCTTTGCTTAACACAGCAAGGAAAAATATGATCGAACAGCAGGGATTTTGCCAGGACTGCGCACCGCAACTCCTTCTGCAAACAGCAAAAGTTATCCATACCAGGACAGGCAAGGTTGTTACTGCCTTGTGAGTTGTTCTTTTGGATAAGGCCGGGAAGTACTCTTTACAATTCTTAAACACTTTGTGCAATACTTTTTGCCTTTAAATAAATGCAAATTGGGTTTTTGCATTCTTTTGTGAATTGGAGCGCGCAAAGCCCAGACGCCTCCCGCACCGGATGAACCTTTTTTGTGCCTTGAATATGAAATAATATTTTTGCCTTTTCCACAGCGTAAACATGCTAACATGTGGTAAACTATAACATAATAAGTAACTAGCGTCTAGGAACGTAAAGTCTAGACTCTTGACTCTAGCGACTAGACTCTAACTATGCCGGAATTTTATGCTCTATCTATAATAGTTTTACTTTTTTCAGTAATTATCCATGAGGTCATGCATGGGTTTGTGGCGCTGAAATTTGGGGATACTACGGCTGAAAGGGCCGGCAGGCTAACTTTAAATCCCGTCCCTCATATTGACCTATTCGGCACTATTTTATTACCTGCATTATTAATCTTTACCGGCTCTCCAATCCTTTTTGGCTGGGCTAAACCGGTTCCGGTTAATCCTTTAAATTTTTCTAATTTAAGAAAAGGTGAATTATTGGTATCTACGGCCGGCATTTTGGCAAATTTCAGTCTGGCCATAGCAGCTGCGCTTATTTACCATCTGCTGAATGTTTTACCGCAAAGTTTCCCCTTTTTAATCGGGGCGCTATTAAAATTCACCGTCATGATTAACCTGGTTTTGGGAATATTTAATCTTTTCCCGATTCCTCCTTTGGACGGTTCAAAGATTTTGCTGTCCCAGTTGCCGTATAATTTAGCCAAAGAATATCAAAAACTTGAGCCATATGGATTTTTATTACTTTTGATTCTAATGATGGTGCCTTTTGGGGGAGGTTCCCTGCTGCAGGTAATTTTAGGGTCTATTGTTCAATCCCTCAGCAGTTTACTTGGTTTCTGAGATAATTTGAGTTTGGTACATAATTAAATTTGTACTACTCCAAAGCCCCAAAGTTTCCTCAACATGAAGCAAATGCAAGCCAGGTATGTCTGACCTATGAATGCTTTTATTCCCCGTATCCTCTCTCTTCCCAGCTTAAATGTTCTTTTTAAGGTGGAAAACAGCCTCTCGACCTCAGTCCTTTTATTGTAAATTGATTTCTTTATGCATCTCCCTTTAGCCTTTTCCTTCCAATTTTGATATGCCCCTCTAGGATTGTAGTTTTTGCCTTTATTAATCTTTTTAATTGGTATGGTAGCCTTAGCATGAAGTGATTTAACAATGTATTCCACAATATCAGAGGAGTCGTAACCTTTATCTGCCAATACATAGCCACACTTTTTAAGCCAAGGTCTGGCTTTCTTGAGCAGTGGTATGGCAACCTGGCTATCATGAGTAACCCCATCTCCTATAATGAGTGCAATCAATGCTCCGGAGTTGGCATCAATTAAAGCATGTAGTTTGAATCCATAGCTTTCCTTATGTCCATTCCATCCTCCAGATCCTAACTCTTCTTTCCTGGAGTATGTTTTAACAAAGCTTGAATCCAGGGCTACTTTTTCACCTTTTATTAATCCCTTCTTATATGCATCTTTAACCAACCTTAGTAGTACCTTCTGGTAAACCCCAGCCTCATTAAACTTCCTATTAGCTCTGATTAAAGTTGGATGAGACACAGAGGCCATTGAGGCCATTGTTCTATAGTCCCAGTTAGTAATCTTTTTGATTAACAACCAGACAAAAAGTACCTGTTTGGGATACCCAATTCTTCCGCCTATAAATTCTTTCCGAGGTAGCAGTTCATCAACCAGGGGAAAAGAGAAATCCATCAAAAACTGGACTTTTTCTGGCCAATTTGGTGTAATTATCATGAAAAGCAGTTGACACCTCCATTCTGGAGCTTCCGTCTGTTTATTAGTTTGTAGCTGCATATTCAGACTAGTCAGCTGCTTTTTGTTTGTCAAGTCAATCTAAATGTAGTTTTGTACCAAACTCAATTTTATTACTTGACAATTTAGCTCAAATTTAATACGATTTAAATGTCCTAAAGGACATTTAGTAGATGGCCTGAAGGACTGCCCTACTTAGCACGTTAAAAGCTGGATTAATTTTTCCTCCACTAATTGTTGATTTTAGTGTGATCCGGAGTTCATCCTTAGCTTTATGCGACGGATGACAGGATTTCCACCTTCCGTTTCGGGGGAAAAGATTCAGTTCACGTCTAAAGTAGGGAGAAATTATTTTTTTTTATAGTCATCCTGCTAAAATCGTACGGTACGATGAAGTTTTCCGCATACTTCCTCTCTTAAAATATTTTCACTAGAAATTAGCAGTTAAGAATTGATAGAATATATAGAGCCTCCTTAGCTCAATGGCAGAGCGTATGTTTTGTAAACATATGACAACAGTTCGATTCTGTTAGGAGGCTCCTGGCAATAACTTGTTAGAATTGTGTTTATGCCGACATGGCTCAGTGGTAGAGCACGTTCTTGGTAAGAACGGGGTCGCGGGTTCAATTCCCGCTGTCGGCTCCCATCCCCGAGTCGGCGGGGATAGGAGCATATTTACGATACAGCTCGAATTTATTTTACCAAAAATTACTGACTCGTGCTAGGTGAAGTTGCAACAAGAAAAAGGGGTTTAAGGGGAAAATGAATTGTTGCAACTTTTCGTTACCCAACCTCAATCGCCAACCCAACCGTTGTCGTTGCTCAGGCCTCGCTCCGCTCGGCCTTCGCTTTTGTCCTTAAATTTTCTCGTCCTTTTTCTTTTCTGCCTGTCTTTATTATCCTAGTTCCATGTATTGAATAACTATAGTTGACTATAGATTTATACTCAAATTGAGGGGTTATTTAAACTGAACTTGAAGGGTAGTATTAAGGGCTGCTGCCAGTCTTTTAAGCAAGGCAATAGAGGGACTGGTTCTACCTTGCTCAACTCTGGAAATAACAGATTGAGTGGTATTCATTTTTTCAGCCAATTCTTTTTGAGTGATTTTGTTATCAATCCGTGCACGAATGATAGCTTTAGCAATCTCAAACTCAGGTTGAGACTCTTCATAGAGCTTTTTATATTCAGGGTCTTTTAGTAATTTTTGTTTATAGGTATCCCAGTTAGTCATGATGATATATTATCGCAAATTTGCGATATTGTCAATGATCAATTCTTTTTTATTTTCCGCATAACATACTCTTGTAAACGTTCTTCAGCAATCCTAATTTCTTTGGTCGGTGTTTTCTGTTTTTTCTTCTTCCACAAACTCAGTTATTTCTAGACGTTCGCGGGAAGCAAACTCTTTTAATTCAGCAATTTGTGCAGGGATAGATAAAATTTGCCTATCTTTATCTTCCTGTGATTTTCTGCAATATGCTATGTATCTCATATCTTCCTTCTAAAAGAAAGGTTCTTTTTAGCGTAGCTTAAATTTTTGCGTACCTTTATCTTTTTTGTTTCCTTTTTACTACGGCAACTTTTGCCAGAGTATAGATTGGGCTTTGCAGAGCTCTTTGCGCCCCCATCCGCAAAGAGCCTAAATTCCATCTTTTTTGGGAAATCCCAATCTGCAGGGATATACGATTACATCCGAACTTGCTTCAAATCGGCGTATCGTATCGATCGGTAGCCCCGCCTTTGGCAGAGCAAAGAACTTTTTCTTAAAAACTTAAAAAGCCGAAAGGAAAGTTTGAGACCAAAAAAATAATACCAAACTGCGTCAGTGGGGATCTAAATATTCTGGGTCAATTTTTTTTTGACAAAAGTGGGGTTTTGTGGTAGTATTTATTTAAACTCCAGCCGAAGACTAATCGTACAGGTGAGCTGGTAGAGAAATCTATCTAGGCTGTTCCCCCTCGTAAGAGGGGGTTTTCTTATCTTTTACACCTCAACGAGTATTTTATCTTTGAGTGCTTTTTTAAAAATTCTTTCTGAATCTCCTGTTCCTTCCTCCATAACATCTCTGACAAAACCACAAATGCTATCTGCCAGACGGATCATAGGATTATTTTCATCCTTTTTAACTCCTCTTACCTTGGTTGAAGATCTTATTTATAAACTCAAGCCTTTGTTTTAAAACAGCTCTACCCCACTTAAACTGACTCTTACCGCTACTTTTCTCAATTTCCTTAATAAATTCAGCTATTTCTTCTTGAGCTTGAGCAGAAATAATTACTGATACAATGAAAATATCACCTTTAGTATCTTGTCCTGTTTCATCAACGTAACAATATAACTTTTTAATTACCATATTTTCATTATAACTTGTGGTTTAATAAATATCTTTGTTATAGTTTTATTTAATGGTAACAATTTATATTATATGAACCAAAAAGGATTTGCA
This sequence comes from Candidatus Daviesbacteria bacterium RIFCSPHIGHO2_02_FULL_39_12, assembly GCA_001777055.1. Taxonomy (GTDB): domain Bacteria; phylum Patescibacteriota; class Microgenomatia; order Daviesbacterales; family UBA10151; genus 2-02-FULL-38-15. The sequence goes on from MFCX01000036.1 coordinate 18,189, forward strand.
CCTATTTTTGTGATTCTTATAATTCTTATTGTTGTTGGAAGTGGTTTGGTTATTTCCAAAAAAATTAACCTGCCAGTTGCCAATACCCAAACCAACCTTAAAACTGTTGAAAAACCCTCTTCTGATTCTGCAAAACCGGAAGCCACCAAAGATAAAGAGCAACCTAAAAGTAACCAACAAAAAAGTTTTCAAATCAACTCCTATTAAAGGAACAGTTTACGTGGATCACAATGATAATAGACAAAAAGACTCAGACGATAAAGGCTTAAATGCTTTATTTGAGCTTTATAATAAAATTGGTGATGATAGCTGGCATCTTTATCAAAATATTACTGCTGATAAATCAGGTAACTTTAGTAGTGACGAAGAAAATTTGGATATTGGGATTTATAATAGTTGCTATTCTGCTAAGTTTTTTCTTTAGTATAAGTAAAGTTTCAGGTACCAGCATGGAGCCGAATATCAAAAATGGAACGATGGCTATATTTTTTAAGAATTCATTTTTTGGTCAGAATTTCAATAGAGGTAATATTGTGCTCTATCAAAAACCTGATGGGAGTGATTATATTGGAAGAATTGTAGCCTTACCAAAAGAATCAATTAGGTTTGATAAAGGTAATTTTTATATAAACAATAATGTCCAAAAATATAAAGTAGAAGAAGAATATTTAGCACCTGATTCGAAAACTTATGATAATACAGAAGATGGTAATAGTTTAGATTGGATAAGTGTCGGGGAATATAAATATCTGATTCTTCCTGATAAAAGAAATGGAAAGTTTAATATAGAAAACCAATTAATAAATAAAAGTAATATAAGAGGAGACGTATTGACTCACGGATAAATGACTCTTAACGCCAATCGTTGCCTCATGAGAAAATGTTACTGTAATTTAGTTGGTTTTAGTCTTTTTAATACAGCATCAATTTTCTCTTTAAGGTCAACAAGACTTATGCAGTAGCGGTAAAGGTGGGCATTGATGAACTCACTACCTGAATCAGAATCAATGCCTAAAAGAAAGAAGGGAAGTCTTGCTCTAATCCTTTCAATCCCTGCAAAAACATGAACTTGAGCTTTATTAATTACTGCTACTTGTTCCGTCCAGCAAACTTTAACATCAGTCCAGTTTAGGGTATGTGCAAAATCTCCTTTGGCCAAACCTCCCTCATGTCCCACTAAATCAATCTCTTCAAATCCCACCTTATTTTCATCCCACCCACTAAAAGTCCTGATTGGTATCTGGCTTTTGAGTAATGTCCCAGACTTGGTATATGATCTACCCTTTAGTTTTGGCCTTTTCCGGTATTTCTTAAACAATCTGTCAATTGTTGCCGGAGATATCTTTAAGACCCTTTTCCTGTCCTCTCTAGTCAGTGTTATCTTATTTGTATACTGGTAAGCTCCTCTTAAAAGTTTAGCTGCATATTTTCTGTCATAATCTGCTGTTTTTGTGAACTCATCTAAAATCACCCTTTTTTCTTTTCTCCTGGCTTTTTTGTACCTTAACTTAAGAGAAGATGCGTATGCTTTTACTTGTTTATACATTATTCTCACCTCCTGACTGGGCAGAGGATTAGACTTATGATTTGGGAGTTAATTACCCGTGAGTCAACGATTAGATTAGGGAGTTATTTTAAATGAGTCAATTCGGAACCTTGCAGTTTTAGCTCAATCTACTATATAATCTATCCCATGGCTAAAAAAGGAAACAGGAATTTATTTAATTTCCAGTGTTCTGTTTGTAAAAGCAGAAACTATACAGCATCAAAAAACACGGTCAATATCAAAGAAAAACTTAGTTTGAGGAAATTTTGTAAACATTGTAGGAAAACTACAGAGCATCAAGAAGTTAAACTATGAGTAATAGTTCAGACTCTTAACTCACCTTACGCAGTGTCATTCCCGCGTAGGCGGGAATCCATTCCCCGATCGGAGTCGAGGACAAGCTTTCATGGGAATGACAAGAGTGATTGCGTAACATGAGCTCTTAACTCAGGAATAATATCCATATTTTTAGTATAATACATCATAAGTTAGGGCTGTGATGAAATGGTATCATGATGCTCTCCAAAAGCATTCTTTCAGGTTCAAGTCCTGACAGCCCTGCATTAAAAATTCACCTTAATTCTGGCGTTTTGGACAAAGAGGATGGCATTTTGATCAGACTTCACTTGAATCGTGTATGTTTTTTGACCGCTTGGTAGCTTAAAAGTACTTGAAGTTTTTATCCCAAAACTGGTGGAAGTTGTATCAATCTGAGAAGAAACAGCATTGCTATCTGTAACATTATATAACCTGACAGAACCTGTGCTAGCTGCCTCATTTAACCTGAAATTTGCCTCAAGCTGCATACTGGAATAATTTGGATAATTTGCTGGATCAAGTATGACTTGATACTCAGACAAACTATACCAACTTTGATCTTTCCAAGGTCCTCCTCCGGATCCCAACGGAATATAAACCACTGATTGTCCTGTACTTGCAGCGGGGGCAGGTGTAGCTTTTTCTAGAGTTGAAACTCTAGCTTTCAACTCTGTAACTGAAGCCTCTAAAATACTTACCCGAGAATCAGAAGAACCTGTTTCTTGTACTACTAATTTAGTGGTTAAACTTTCTAATGCCTTAATACGCTCTTCCAACCCTGCTTGAGGCAAAGTCTTGGGTACTTCTATTGGTCTACTGTCTGATTCAGAACTAGTTTCAGATGAAATTAAACTTGGTTTTGAGCCAACAAACCGCCAATAACCCAACCCACCTAAAACCAATGTTATTACCAATACAACGGGCAGCAGTCTTAGCATATAATTATTATAACGGTTATGATAATTATAACAGTTATATTTATGACAAGTTTACCCCCCAAACAAAAACACGACCATCACACTTTAAAATTTCCGGACAATTTTCTATGGGGAGCTGCCACCTCTGCATATCAGGTAGAAGGTAATAATAGCTATTCTGACTGGTGGGACTGGGAGGTACAGGGTAAATTACCTGCCTCAGGTATAGCTTGTGATCAATACAACCGCTTTGAGCAGGATTTTGATTTAGTCAAAAACTTAAACCATAATGCTCATAGATTATCTATCGAATGGTCCAGGATTGAGCCTAAAGATGGGGAATTTGATCATCACGAGATTGAACACTACATTAAATTACTGAAAGTTCTTAAGTCACTTAAGATAACAGTCATGCTAACTCTTTGGCATTTTACTTTACCCAAATGGGTAGCAGATATTGGCGGCTGGGAGAACGGGCAAACTGTAAAATACTTTGAGAGGTTTGTTAAAAGAATCGCCCCGGAACTTGGTGAATTCGTAGACATGTGGGTCACTTTAAACGAACCCGGGGTGTATGTTTATCAAGGCTTTGTTGAACGGGTTTGGCCGCCGGCTAAAAAAAGCTTTTTTGGCCAGGTTAAAACCATCCTTAATTTTGCTTCTGCCCACAAAAGAGTCTATAAATACTTACATAAAGCTTTTCCCAAAAAAGAGGTGGGGATAGCCAACAATGTCCAGTCGTTTGAATCTTACCATAAACATTCTGTCGCAGAACAAGTGGCGGTTATCATTACCGACATCATCACAAATCACCTGTTTTACTTTCTGACCCGCGGCGCCCATGACTTTTTAGGTTTAAATTATTATTTCCATGTCCGCTTTAAACAGGGAGAGGGACTGATGCCGGAGGTAACTGCTGCATCCAATGAGTCCAGAGATGTATCTGATTTAGGCTGGGAAATATATCCTGAAGGACTTTTTGGAGTATTGGAAGATTTATCAGACGATTTACCGATTTATATAACCGAATGCGGCATTGCTTCTACTAATGATGATCGGAGAAACAGGTTTTTAATTACATATTTACATGAAGTCTACCGGGCAATAAAATCCGGCATTAATGTCAAGGGCTTTTTTTACTGGTCTTTGATAGATAACTATGAATGGCATAGGGGCTTTGAACCCAGATTTGGCTTGATTGAAGTGGATTATAAAACTTTGGAAAGGCGGATCAGACCCTCGGCGCTGGTGTATACAGATATTATTCAACATAACGGGATTCCCCACTCCCTGCTTAGGTTTATTGGGCACACAGTCCAGGCAGAAGATGTTTTGGAAAAAAGATATAGAGAAATTAGTAAAGAGATCAAAGAAAGCCAAAAGAATTAAATTTTATGAGCCATCTGCCTTTTACCATTCTTGCCTACTTTTTAAACAGCGTCTCGGTTACTACTAATAAGCTGCTTTTAAACAAAGCTATACCTGATCCTTTTTTATATATTTTTTATGTCAGTGTTTTCAGTTTAATTATCTTGCCTGCCATAATTTTTATTCCAACTCCTACTCCTCAAGCTTTCCTGGCAGTTTCTTTGTCAACTATCCTTTGGACAATGGGAGCATATTTTATGTACCGGGCGCTAAAGTTGGGACAAATGTCCAGAGTAATTCCGGTCATTGGCACGCTTATCTCTTTGATTTTACTTTTTGCAGCAGTCAAAACTGTAACTATTTCTCAAACTCAAACTTTGGCTGTAACCATCTTAATTTTTGGCATGATTGCCATTACTGTTTTTGACTGGACAGGAAAATTTAAAAGATTGGAGGCTGTTTTTGAAGTTATTTCTGCTGTATTTTTTGCCATTTCCTATATATTTTTGCGCCAAGCTTACACTTTAGGAAACTTTCTAACAATACTGGTTTGGGGTAGGGTAGTATTAGTACCCTTAGTTTTATATATCTTTTTAGCGCCGATTTTAAGAAAAAGGATAATCGGCAACCAGTTTAATATACGCCTGATCTTTTTTGGCGGACAATTAGCAGGCGGAGCTTCGGAACTGCTGTTAACTTTTTCTATTTCTTTAGCCAATCCGGCTTTGGTTAATTCTCTACAGGGAGTTCAGTATGTATTTTTACTGATTTTTGGCAAACCTTTAGGGGAAAAATATTCCAAATTGCAGCTTTTATCTAAAATTTTGGGAATAATCCTGATAGGAACAGGCCTTTATTTGCTGGCTGCAGCAGGATAAATTTGCTATTGTATGGGTTCCTAAAAGTCAAATTCCCCTCTTGTGAGCTTAAATAAAATATCTTAGAATGACCTCAAAGCTCAATCTTCGGTCCTAACCTCTTTTCTATGGCTAAAGGACGCAGTGTAAAGCTAGTTAAAAAGCCCAATCTTTTAAAGCTTGTCTTCCTATTGCCTCAACTGGCCCTAATTAGAATCGGCCAAGTACCTTTGTTTATCGTATATCGTAGCTTCTTAAGGGGACGCGGCCGGCCCCGCAAGGCTTGGTTTCTTCCCTATTATCTTACTAAGTGGCAAATCTTCATCAAAAGAAGGATTCCCAAAAAGGTAAAGGTGGCATTTGCCGGCGGTCTGTTTCTGGCTGCCCTATTTTTCTATACCCAGTTTATCTTTCTAACCGCCTATCAGTTGCCTACCCCGGCCAAACTCTCCTCCGGAAATATTCTGACAACAGAAGTTTTTGATAGAAACGGTAAATTGCTTTTCCGCTTTTACGAGGATAGGAACCGCAGCTTAGTCACCCTAAACGAGCTGCCAAAATATGTCATACAAGCTACCGTTGCAGCCGAGGACAAAAATTTTTACTCTCATATCGGCATTGATCCTTTGGCTATTATCCGCGCTATCATTGCCAATATTAAAAACCAAACTATGGAGGGCGCTTCCACTATTAGCCAACAGTTAATTAAAAATACCTTGCTCACTCCGGAAAAAACCTACACCAGAAAGATCAAAGAAATAATTTTGGCCTTATGGGCAGAAAAACTTTACAGCAAAGATCAAATCCTGCAAATGTATTTGACGGAAGCTCCGTACGGCGGTCCGGCCTGGGGTATCGAGGCTGCTGCTCAAACTTACTTTGGCAAAAACAGCAGGGAATTAACTTTGGCTCAGGCCGCTTACTTAGCCGGGCTGCCTGCTTCTCCTACTCAATTCTCACCTTACGGCACAAATCCGGAACTTGGCAAAGAAAGACAAAAAGAGATCTTAACAAGAATGGTTGAGGATAAATTTATTACTCAATATCAAGCTGATTTAGCCTATTTGGAAGATTTACACCTTCAGCCACAAATCAATAATATTAAAGCTGCTCATTTTGTGATGTATGTCAAAGATTTGCTCTCGCAAAAATACGGCCAACGGGTCGTTTCTCAGGGAGGGTTAAAGATCATTACTACCCTAGATTTAGATTTGCAAGAAGAGATTGAAAAGATTGTGGCTGATGAAACAAATAAATTAGGTAATCTGAATGTCAAAAATGCAGCAGCTATGGTAACTTATGCAACCACAGGTCAAATCCTTGCTATGATCGGCAGTAAAGATTATCATCAGCCGGATTTTGGAGCCTTCAATGTAGCTGTCTCGCTTCGCCAGCCGGGCTCTTCTATTAAAGTAGCCACATATGTAACTGCCTTCAAACAGGGTTTCAGCCCGGGCAATACTATTTTGGATGTGCCGGTCTCTTTCAGAGATGAATGGGGCACTGGTTATTCTCCTGTAAACTATGACGGGGCATATCACGGGGCAGTTTCGATCCGCCAAGCTTTGGGGTCCTCCTACAATATCCCTGCTGTAAAACTTTTGGCCACGGTGGGCTTGGATAATATGATACAAACTGCCAAAGATTTAGGTATCACCACTTTTACCGATCCCAAAAGATACGGGCTTTCTCTGACATTAGGAGCAGCTGAAGTGAAAATGACGGATATGATGACTGTTTACGGAACACTGTCTCAAATGGGCGCTAAAAGAATAGCTACTCCTATTTTGAAAGTTATTGATTCCACAGGGAATATTCTGGAAGAGTACGAAGACCAGCCTAAACAGGTTATCCCTCAAGGCGTAGCTTATTTAGTCACCAACATCTTAACAGACAATAAAGCCAGAACTCCGGCTTTTGGAGACAAATCGCAACTTAAAATAGAAGGTAAGACAGTGGCAGTTAAAACCGGCACTTCAGACAATAAAAGGGACAACTGGACTTTCGGTTATACTCCGGAATATATCGTTGGAGTTTGGGTAGGCAATAATGATAATTCCCCCATGAACCCGTCTTTAACTTCCGGAGTGACCGGGGCTACTCCAATTTGGCATCAAATCATGACACAGTTACTGGTAAATAAAACAGATATGGCCTTTGCCAGGCCGCCGGAAGTGATGGAAACAAGTATTGATGGCAGGAAAGACTTAAGTCTGGCCAGTTTCCTGCCTAAAAGTTTAGTCAGAGTGATGCAAAAGGATGATAAGCTGCAGTTTAGCGACTCTTATTCTTCTTATGCCACCTCTGCTGCCCAGGCCGCTTTTCAGTAAATGGTTAATGATTGCTGGAAACTATCGGTTAGCCTGGATTTAAGTTCTTTCCTGTAAATGTCAATGTTTGTAAAAACGTTTACTACTGCTGTTTTAAACTCAGGGAAGGTTTCATTGATTAGTGATGACCAAAAATCTCATGGGCAGGTAAGAGACGGAAGTGTCATCATGATTTAAAGATTACCGGTAAAACTTAGTCCAACACCACCCAACCTCTTAAGTCTTTTTTAGTCAATTTAATAGGCGAGGTGATAAACCTTGAGGAATTGCCTATAAAGATTAACGTCCCGTATCTGGAGGTTTTTTTAGAAATCCAATAATCATTTGCCTGTCCGATCGGACCATTATATGTTTTTTTAATCTCTTCCAAATCCTCTGCTTCAAGCCCGTCATAAAAGATTACTTTTTTTACCCTGAACTGGCCGATTATATCTTTGCCGGAGGGCTTTATATACACCAAATCCCCGGCTGAAATTACTCCAAAAGGAGACAGCTTGGCTTTGGAAAACCTGCTTTCAATGGTTTTTTCACCGGATAGTATTTTTTCTGCCCCATCACCCTTAAAAATTGCCAGGTGTTTCATATAAAAAGGATTATACCACCTGAACCTATCCTGCTAAGATTAGGCTTGTGCCAAAATTGCGAAACGAATTATTTCTTCCCAGTCGATTTGTCACCTTAAGTACATATTGCCACCTTGATATTTCCTATATATGTTTGTTATACTTAATATAATCAGTCAGGATGATTGTATCTTGACAAATGGGGTCTAAATATAGACCCTTTTTTAGTGGTAATGCCAGACTCTAGCTATGAATCAAGCGATCAACTTTTTTAAGGAGGTTTACCAAGAGTTAGTAAAAGTTGCCTGGCCCACGCGCGAGCAAATTATCAGGTATACTATTTTAGTAATCCTGGTAGCTGTGGCAGTAGGGCTTTTTTTGGGAGGTTTGGATTATGTGCTAACCCTTATGACAAGTTTTTTATTACGTAAGTAAGAAACTTGTTTATTAAATAAGCAATAAACTATGGATGATAACAAACAGACAAAACAGACAATCAATCCTCTACCATCTATCGTCAAATCCAACAATCCCAATGCCCGTTGGTATGTGGTTCATACTTACTCCGGCCATGAAAATAAAGTGGCTGTCACTTTAAAGCAAAGAATTGAATCAGAGCACTTGGAAGAGAAAATTTTGGATGTACTGGTGCCAATGCAGGATAAAATTGAAATAAAAGGCGGCAAAAAATTATCAGTTAAAGAAAAAATCTTTCCCGGATATATTTTAGTGAAAATAGCGCTGGATGATGCTTCCTGGCTGGCTGTGAGAACTACCCAGGGAGTAACTTCATTTGTAGGCATGGGCAATAAGCCTACTCCTATTTCCGATGCCGAGGTTGCAACCATTGTCAAATTTACTCAAAGCGAAACCCCTGTTTATAAACAGGTATTTGGGGTTTCGGACACTGTTAAGATTGTGGATGGGCCATTTTCAGACTTTATCGGCAAAGTTGACAATGTGGATGAAGAAAGAGGTAAGGTAAAGGTGCTGGTGTCTATATTCGGCAGAGAAACACCGGTGGAATTAGATTTCCTGCAAGTGCAGAAAATATAACAGTTATAATAATTATAAAAATTATATTAATATGGCCCAGAAAAAAATAAAAACTTTTATTAAACTAAACATCCCGGCAGCTACGGCTACTGCTGCTCCTCCGGTGGGACCGGCCTTAGGCCAGCATGGCTTACCTATTATGGAGTTTGTTAAAGCTTTTAATGAAAAAACCAAAAGTAAAACCGGTAATATTTTGCCGGTAGTAATCACAGTATATGAGGACAGAACGTTTTCATTTATTACCAAAGAGCCGCCTGTAGCTGAGATGATCAAAAAGACTTTAAGTTTAGAAAAAGGTTCAGGTACTGCTTTAAAAGAACCTGTGGGTACTCTAACCAAAGCTCAGGTGGAACAAATTGCCAAAGCCAAGATGCCGGATTTGAATGCAAATTCAGTTGAAGCTGCCATGAAAATTGTAGAGGGAACAGCTCGTTCTATGGGCGTCAAAATAACCACCTAACCTATGGGTAAAACAAAGACTAAATTAATAGATGATTCAAAGTCAAAGGCTGAAGTCAAAGGTCAAACTTCCCTTCGGGGGCCCGAAGTCAAAAGTGTAGAAAACAAAAAAGCATCCAGACCTAAAGATGAGCTGGTGGAAAAACTGAAAGCTGAGCTGGGGATAGAAGAAACTTCCTCTCACCCTTCGACTGACGCTCAGGGTCCTCGCAATGACAAAAAAGGGCCGGTGCAAAAATCAAAGCCCCGTTCTAAAAAATATCAGGAACTAGTCAAAGATTTAGACAAATCCAAGACATATCCTTTAAATGAGGCTGTAGAAACTGCTAAAAAGCTCTCTTACACTAAATTTACAGGCACGCTTGAAGCTCATATTAATACTTATAATACAGGCATCAGAGGCTTAGTCTCGTTTCCTTTCGCTTTAGGCAAAAAATTACACATCCTGGTTTTTGGAGCCAACACCTCGAAGGAGTCAGAACTCACCTTTAAGGTGAATGGTGTTACTCTTGGCGATGATGCTGCCATTGAAGAAATTAACAAAGGCAAAATTAATTTTGATTTAGTAATCACTACACCTGAATGGATGCCAAAGCTTGCTAAAGTTGCAAAGAATTTAGGCCCAAGGGGTTTAATGCCCAACCCAAAAAGCGGGACAATTACAACAGACCTCAAAAAAGCTGTAGAAAGCTTTCAGGCAGGTAAGACAGAATATAAAACAGAACCAAAGGCAAAAGTTATGCACTTAGCCTTAGGCAAGTTAGATCAGTCAACAGAAGAATTATCAGCCAATATAAAAGCCTTGCTACAGGTACTTGGTAAAACCCGGGTCAAAAAAATAACTCTCTCCCCAACCATGGGCCCCGGAGTTAAAGTAGATTTAGCCAGTATATAGTTACCTAATTGACAGCTCGACTAAACTAGTGGTACATTATTTTTTTTCCAAGATGGGCAGAGAGCAAGATACTTTGGTATCAGGTTCGATTATTAATTTACCTCCTTTAGTCGATCTTCATGATCCCCGTTTACCCGGAGCCTTTAAGGGTTGGACAGATTTTAGTTTGAATCACGCCCGACAACTTAGCGGAATAGGTATAATGAAACCAAGGCAAGTTGTTGACCTGGCACAAGAATTTTCAGGTACGATTAGTAAAGCAATTGGGGTTGGAATCGAGAGGAGTGGTCTTGCTTCTATCAGCGAAGATAAGTTGGTACAATTAACAAACATCGTTTCAGGCACGGGAAACAGGGTTATTTTTATGCGGCATGGCGAACAAAGCCCTCCCGAGTGGATATCCTCTTTAGCAAATCCGGCTTTACAAAAAATACGGATGATGAGGGATCTTTTTAACAGGCAGGATTTTTTGACAAATAACGGTTTAATAGATGTATTTGTTACAGCCTTAGCTTTGCTGCATGTTCAAACCTCGACAGGTAAGAGAACTCGGATTTATTCTTCTGAAAACATAAGAGCAAAAAAAACAGCATATATAATTTCTACAGTTATTTCTGGTTCCACTGTATCAACTCTGGAAGGGTTAAATTGTGTCACCTATAAGGATGAAGTTGATCAGCCTCCTGTGACTGAAGAAGACTTATTGACTGATTTACCTTTAGGTACGATGCCATGGAGTCCCCAGTTGGTGGATAAATTATGTAAAAGACCAAAAAGCGGCATGAGCCAGTCAGAAGCAATAATCAATACAATTGGCGGGTTAGTTGAGTACGCGGATAGAAAAAATGGTAATAAATTAGCGATAGTGGTGACACACAACCAACAGGTTGCAGAGGTTTTAAGAGAAGCTGGGAAACTGGAAGACTCTGCCGTGCGTTTTCCCGAGCTGACAATGCTTATTGCACAAAATAAGAATGATCTTTTTGTTTTGGAAAAAGGCGTTTTATCTGAAAGGTCGAGCCGTCAACCTAAAACAGAAAGGAGCATGAGGAAGGTATTGGAGGTCTTCGGAGATGGTTATGAGTGGTATAAGATACGGCGAGCAGAATATCAGACAGAACAAAAGATTCCTTTCCGGGTATCTCCTTTTCCTCTGGATCTATCCCCTCAAGAAACCCAGGAATTATTGAGGATAGGTAGGGATATTGTGGAATTTATAGATGCAGCAGATGAATTATACAGAACAGATGGTGATTTAAAGAAATTGCTTGATAGAGGAAAACCCGATTTGCTTAAGACAGGAAGATTGGCACATTACCTTTTTGTCAGACCGGATGTAATTATTACTCAAGAAGGGTTCTCTGTTTGCGAGATTGAAACGTCTCCATTTGGATTGGCTTTGGCAGAATTATTAAACAGGGCATACAGGTTTGCCGGTTTTGAGACTTTAATACCAGATGATATGTTAACAAAATTTATGAGAGAACATACTCCAGATAGAGGAAACTTAGTTTATAGTCAACATACTGCTTCTTATTCCGGACAACTACAGTTTCTGGCAGATAAAGTACTTTCTGGTAATGACAGGAGATGGAGTGTTGAGCAAGCTGGTTCTGTTTTGGATATGACTTCTCCTGCATTATACAGAGCGTTTTACCAGCATGAATGTTTAGATGATCCTGCTGTTGATAATATTATGCAATTCTATGCCGGAAGGCAAACCCCAGAAGTTATTCCGTCATTCACGCCTCACATGGAAGAGAAGGCACTACTAGCCTTAATTTGGGATAAAAGATGGGAAGAATTTTTTGTAAAGCAATTAGGAATTTCCTCTGTTGAGCATTTGAGAAAAGTGATACCTCCGACTTGGATTGTAGGACAAGAGCGGTTTTTCCTTCCTGGTTTACCAGATGGGGTTGAGTCAACCGAGGGATTGGCTTTGCTCTTTAAATCAAAGCGTAATTTTGTTTTGAAACAATCAGGTTTCGGCAGCGGTGGTTCTTGGGCAGAAGGAGTAAGTTTTCTGCAGGAGAAATCTGTCGTCAAGGCACAGGAACTCCTACATAATGCTGTAGAAGATTCATCCTCTTTGTATGTAATCCAGGAATTTAGGAAAGCAGAGGAACGAAGGATGTTTGATGAAGGAGATGGTTCTCTGTTAACAGAAATGTCTGCTAGGATTAGGCTTACTCCTTATTTTTCAATGGTAGAAAGGAATTATGGACAATTGATAGCAATTAAAGCTACCGGTTGCGAAAAGACAAATTATATCCATGCATCTACTGGAAGTATAAATACGGCAGTTGCCTAACTATGTTTGACACAATAATTTTTGACTGGAAAAGGACTTTGTATGATCCCGACCGACAGGTTTTGATTGGTGGTGCAATGGAGCTTTTGGATTTAATAAAAAGTAAAAATCTTCTCATGGTTTTAATTGGTAAAGGTGGGGAGGATATGAAGCAGGAGGTGAAACGCTTGAAGATAAGTAAGTATTTCACACATATTGTGTTTGCAGAAGGTGAAAAAGATCCTCAGGTATTTCTGCCTTATATATCAAAAAATAATCCTAAAGAAACTATTTTTATTGGAGATAGAATTAGGTCAGAATTAGCAATTGGAAAAAACTTAGGTGCAACTACTATCTGGATCAAACAAGGCAAATTTGCTGTAGAAGAACCGGAAAATAACGATCAGGAACCTGATTATATTGTTTCATCCCTAAAAGATTGCTTAAAGTTAATTTCAGGGTTAGTGGTATAGGCATAAACATGAGGAGAATTTATAAATAATAAAGTAAGGATTAAGGAAAAAATTAATACAATTGTTATCCCATACTTGATAGGGAATCCATAAATATGCAATAATTTTTTAGCCTCCGTGATACAGATTATTTTGTGGTATATTGATAACAATTCTGTGTGAGGCGATATAGATAGTTTGCTGTCTACCGTAACACTAAAACCATCCGTAAGGGTGGTTTTTTGGTGGAATTCCAGGCTGCTATTTACTAGAGAATCGTATATACTGCCAAATACCTGTATTCCCCTAATCTCCCTTCCTTACCTTACGCCACACCTGGCCCAGGTCAAACTTCAGTAAATATAGCGAGGTTATACCAAAGACCAACAAGCAAACAGTAGTTATAATATGCATCAAGACTGTTGCAGCTGAAGCCAGGTTTGACTCCAAACCCAATACTCCTCCAAAAACCGCCAACCCCGAAACCTCGGCAGAGCCCACATAACCCGGAGCAGATATTGTGGGAGATGAAAGCGTCATTGAATCCATCAACAAAGGAAAAGTTGATTTTGATTTAGTCATAACTACCCCTGAATGGATGCCAAAGCTTGCTAAAGTTGCAAAGAATTTAGGCCCAAGAGGTTTAATGCCCAATCCCAAAAACGGCACTATTACTGATGCTTTGAAAAAGACTGTCGAATCGTTCCAAGCCGGCAAAACTGAGTACAAAACTGAGTCTAAAGCTGCGGTTATTCATATTGGACTGGGTAAATTAAACCAACCTACGGAGCAGTTAGCAGCTAATGTCAAAACCTTACTCGCAACCATCGGTAAAACAAAAATTAAAAAAGTAACCCTGTCTCCCACCATGGGCCCGGGCGTGAAGGTGGATCTCTCCGGACTTTAAGTGACTTAAGTAACCTAAGTTACTTAGGATTCAGGGTATCTATCCCCAAAAACACTTCCACCCTATTGGAAGTAACCCGCAAAATACCGGTATCCACTTTAATCTCCATAATCTTTTCTTTACCCTGATAGACCCAAAGATAATCTTTTATTATGGAAATAAAATTTGTATGCAGGGGCCATACATCAAATGGCCCTTCTAAATTTGAAGAAGATACCACATCTACTTCCCGGGTAAATGACTCCTCATCAGGATGTATAATAGTGAGTTGTAATTTAGCGGTATTAGGATTCATACTGCTTCCTCCGCTCCGCCTATATACAAAAACTTCTCCGGCTCTATCCCGTCATACTTACCTTCTGCTATATTCTTTACATCTTCCACTACTTGTTTAAGCGGAACAGATACGCCTTTTCTGCCGGTTTGCGCTTCCACTACAGATAAAGCCTGAGTCATATAATTTTTCAAAATTTTAGCTCGTTTAAAAATCCTCCGGTCGTCTGCGGACAATTCCGCCTCGCCAATTAAAGACACCATCCTTTCCAAAGCTACCGCTCTTTTTAAAAGAGCCTGCGCCTGTAAAAGGATAACAAAATGCAGCTCACCCACTATATCCTGATTTAAAGCCGAAGAAACCGAGGCCAGTATATCCACTGCCGGAAATTGACCCTGCTGATAAGCTGTTCTTGATAAAACAAGGCTGGAATCAAGATAGGGAAAAACCGACTGGACCCCGTAATCTGTCAGATCATCCGAGGGTACATAAATTGCCTCAAATGAAGTAATATGATGCTTGCGGGAGGATGAAAGCCGTTCATGAAGCGAGGCCATTTCTGAAGATAAAGTGGCCTGATATCCCCCTTCCGAGGGAATATTATTCATCAGAGTTGACAGCTCATATCCTGCCTGGGCGTAGCGGAAAATGTTATCAATAAAAAACAAAACATCCTTACCCACTTCATCCCTAAAATATTCAGCCACTGCTACTCCGCTTGTCGCAGTTCTAAACCTGACTGCCGGATTTTCACCCATCTGCCCGTAAACTAAACAGATATCTTTCAATACTCCCGTATCCTTCATAGTCTCATAAAGCTCCTGGCCTTCTCTGGACCGCTCCCCGACTCCGGCGAATACTGAAACACTGTTACCTTTATTTCCTGAAATTACAATGTTATGGATGATTTCTGACAAAAGAATAGTCTTGCCTACTCCCGCTCCCCCGAATAAACCCACTTTTCCCCCTTTTAAGATTGGCGCAAAAAAATCTATGACCTTAATGCCTGTTTCTAAAACATCCTTGGGAGTATTAATCTCGTGGTAGCTTAATTCATGCTTAAAAATGGTCTTCGTGTGCTTTGTTTCAAGCTGCCCTCCCTCGTCTTGCGCCTTGCCGAAAAGGTCAATTGCCCGGCCCAGCAGTTCTAATCCGACAGGAATCCTGATTGACTCTTGAGTATCTATCACCTCTGCCCCGATTTTCGGATGGTCATTACTCATCAGCAGACAATAAAATCTGTTACCGGAAGAAGAGGTAAAAACTTCCAGCTTAAGACTCTTGTCTTTTTTAAGTTCCAATAAACTATGAATCTTCGGGTGATGACCCTGAAACTGCACCTCCACTATTTGCTGCTTGATACTGACTATTCTGCCAAGATTATTCATCCCCATAGCCCTATCCCTGCTATTGTCTGCTGCTGCTTTTTATTTTGAGTGTCTTTAATAGCCCTTAACTTCAAGTATCTGATATTTTTAATCCTGCTGTCTATATTTATTAACGCCTCCTCCATAGCATTAATCCTGGAAGCGTATCTTGCCAGCTGTGTCTCATTAATGGTTTGCTTAAAATCAGAGGTGAAAATTTGGGTTTCAAAAAAGTTTAAAATATTTTCCAAACCGGGTTCAAACAAAAAATGAAGCTTTCTGTCCTGCTCCGGCTGCCCCTCAAAAGGCTGCTCGCCTGTAATTTCCCGTGTTTGAGGGATTTGATTTAATACATTAATAAACCGGCCATAGAAAACAGTTACTTTTTGGTAATTTAAGATTTTGGCAATCAAAGGCTCGAGTGCGACAAATGTAACTTCATTATCAGGCACTTCAAAATAACTATATTCATGTCTGCTTTCTGTTTCAAAAAGCTCTTTACCGATTTTCCCCACCACCACCGCGTCAGCTTTTTTATTTTCTTTTAAGAATTTATTAAACTCTTCAAAAACCTGATAAACAATATTGCCGTATAACCTGGTGTTGGCAGAGATTAACACTGCCGCTGATTTATTATTTTTAGTCAAAGTAGAAAAAGAAACCACCTGCAAATTACCCTTTACATCCACAAACACATCTGCTAATCTGTCCAAAAAATCACGTGTCTTAAGTACCGACCTTCTGATTTGCTGCATTTTGACAACAGAAATCAGCTCTAAGGCCTGAGCCAAAAACCTTAAACTATCAGCTGCTTCCAAATCTTCAGTTAACTTTAATCTGTTTGACATAGCTTGATAAGCTCCTCCTTTTTTTTCAATACATTGGCAAGTAATTTATCCATATCCTCAACCTTGGACAACTGGGCAAGCAAACCTTGGACATGTAAATGGGTATAGTTTTTGACTAAATTAAGCCTGCAGACCGATATGGGAAAGCGGGGATCATCCCCGATCAGCCTCTGCCAGATCAAGGCAAAAAGCGCTGTCTCTGCATCCTGCGGCAAAATTAAATTGTAGGACTGGTCGAAAAATTCAGTAATTTTTTCACCCATTATAAGAATTTGTTTTGTTTCATCAGTCAGCTCCGCTCCGAAATGGGAAATATTTTGGGCAGTCTCATATTTAATTAAAAAATCGTTAACAATACGGCTGATGGATTTTTGCAGTTTACCCTGAGTCTGTTTCCCCACCCTGGTGACAGATAAAGGCGCGTTAATGGCCGGCCTTCTGCCTTTATAAAAAATATTGGAATCAAAAAAAATATGCCCGTCTGTTACCCCCATTAAATTAGTAGTAATATATCCTGTCAAATCCCCTTCTAAGGTTTCTGCCAAAGGCAAACAGGTAATGGAAATCTCATCGCCGCGATCCGTCTTAAAATTACCGGCTCTTTCAAGCAACCTGGCGTGAGTATAGAAAATATCCCCGGGATAGGAATCGCGCCCGGGAAAACGGCGGGCCAGCAGGGCAATTTCCCGGTAAAAACGGGCATGGGTTGATAAATCATCCAATAAAACAAGGGTGTCTTTACCATTATCTCTAAAATATTCAGCCAAAGACATGGCAGCAAAAGGGGTAAGATGAATTAAACCGGGAGAATCAAAAGAGCTGGTTGCCACCATCACCATATTTTTTAGCAGCCCTTCTTTCTCAAAAAACTCCTCCAACGCCTTAATCTCGCTTTGTCTTTTGCCAACCGCAGCATAAATTACAACAGGGGGATTGTCATTACAAGTTAGTTGAGCTTTAGCAATAGAACGCAGCAAGGCGCTTTTGCCGGTCTTTCTGTCCCCTAAAATCAGCTCTCTCTGGCCGCAGCCCAGGGGCACTAAAAAATCCACCATGCTGATTCCGGTATGTAAAGACTTTTTAATCCGTGCCCTCTTACCTATTCCTAAAGGCTTAACTTCCAAAGGATATCTTTCTACCTTCCTCCCTATTCCCCCTACCTCCCCTATTTCTCTTTTGATTCTATCTTTATCCAAAGGGTTTCCCAAAGGATCTATTAATTGCCCCAGCATCTGTCTGCCAACCGGCAGGGAAAGTTTTTCTCCGGTTAACACCCCCTTGCTGCCTGTTTGAAGCAAGCCCTTATAGAAAACCAAAACATCAGCCGTTGAATCTTCTAAACTATAAATTTGGCCCAACCGGTTATGTTCAAAAACTACCACCTCATTTAAGAAGGCGTTTTTAAGGCCTTTGACTTTAACCAAAGGAAACCGGACTTCTGTTACTATACCAATGTTTTTACTTTTGTAATCAACAAAGCTCTTCATAATTTCTCCACCCGTCATTGCGAGGAATCTGCACAGATAGTTATCATTAAAATTTTAAAATTAATGATGCTATAAACACTCCTGCTCCTACTACTACCACTGCCAACACCACATTTATAAACATTCCCATTTCAATAATCTTTTGAGCCATGGGGTTTCTGCCTAAAGCCTCCAAGCCCTTATTGGCAGTCCTACCAAACATAAATAACCCTGCCCCAACTGAAGCTACTATCACCAATCCTGCCATAAAATATTTAAAAACTAAAGTCGGAGATTCTGTAGCTGCCAAGGTAGATAAAGAAAAGAAATCTTTTAAGGAACCACCGGTTGTAGCTTTTAAACTATTAAAATGGATATTTAAAGAGACTGCAATTTGCCCTATCCCTTCAGAATCAGAAGTATCAAAATCTTCTAAAGCTGTACCCAACACATAACCTGACTTAGTAGCTTTCATTCCAACCCCAGGAGTATCTGAGGTAGTAATTAGATCCCCTTTGGTTATACCTCCATTTTTAGCAGAAACATTGACTAAGGCTGTGCCGTTGGACATTACCGGCTGAGCTCCTTCTAAAGCTTCCTCTGCTAACATTATGGCTGCTTTGGAAGTAATTACCCCCACTATATTAGGGTCATAGGCTAATTTGCTTAAAATATAATTTCTATTTGAGGAGGAAATAATATCTCCATCTTTAGCACTGCTGTCAGTAATCGGCTTATAATTGGCTATTCCCAAGGAAGTATCCGCAGTACTAGCTTCCGAGGTGGCTTCCTCTTGAGCTGAAACAACCTGGGGAACTAAAGCAAAACAGAAAATACTTAAAACAATCAGGCAGAACTTCATACTTTTATCATGTCACATCAGACGGTTATTTTCCAGTATTTAATTCAAAAATTAAAAGTTTTTCCTTTTTTGTTCCAGCCGTTTCTTAAAAAGATTTTCCCTAAAGCCGCCTTTTTGGACAAACTTTTCTTCCAGAGACTCTTGCAGCCTCTTTTGTAAATAAATAGCTTGGTTAATCAAGGTTATCATTAGATTTACAGCTTGAGCTAAATCTTTGGGAAGGTCAGGGAAGTTGGGGGAGTCGGGAAGGGTTGGGGTAGCCTTTAAAATCCCCCATACTTTCCCAACCTCCCTTACTCTCCTAACCGTTTCTTCCTTTACCCAAATCTCCACCTTATTTTGCCTGGCAAAGGAAAGAAAATCTTTTAAGAGTTCTTCCAAAGAGCCTTTATTAACTCCTGTAAGTTTTATGTAACCCTCCAGACTTGCTTGTTGGTTGCCTTCGGGGATATTAGTCATGCCGCTTCTTGCAGCCTGAACCATTTGATCAAAAGTTCGGTGGGAGGAAAGGTTGGGGTAGTTAAGGAAGTTGGGGGAAGAACAGCGTTTACAAAAGACTACGGTGTAGTCGTAAATTGGCACGGTAATTTTATAAGCTAACAGGTACTCATACCCAGCATGGTATTTTATTTTTGTTTCCTTACTTTGCTGATTCATTGTATTTTTAACCTACTTCCCCCACTACCCCTACCTTTTTATGGCGCTCCGCTGCTTGGTCCAAAAAATACTGCTCCATTGTTATATACCCTGACATCATCAATCTGGCCGTTAAAGGGATATTTGAAGTTTGCCGCCCAGAGCTTTTGATACTTTTTCCAGAAAGGCAACCGAGGGATTAGTAGTACCTCCTTCAAGTCTGGCTATGGCAGATTGTTTGGTACCAACCTTTTCAGCTAACTGTTTTTGAGTCAGCCCTTTTTCCAGTCTTTTTCTGATAACTTGCTCAATAATGCTGAATTCAAGTTCAAGAGCATCATAAGCCTTTTTAAGTTCAGGATCTTTGGCAAAAGCTTCTTTTTTAAAGTCCTCGAAGTCTCTCATAGTGGAGGTACTATAACATATATGTTATGTGTTTGTCAAGATTCTTAATTTAGCTAAAGCAGTTTTAATCTCTCTTGATGGTGTTTTCTGCGTCTTTTTAACAAATCCATGAAGAAGAACAACTTGGTTTTGGTGGAAGGTATAAAATATACGTGTTTCTTGTTGCCCTTTTGTGCGTAATTCAAATAAATTATTTCCTAGTGATTTGCTGTATGGCATACGTAACCGATATTCGAATTCTCTTAATAGGTCAATAGTTCTTAATGTTTTTGAGTAAGTGTCTCTTTCCAAAGAGTCAATAAAATCTTCCAGATTCTGGTCAAATGTTTTAACAATCATATTTTATGGCGCACCGCTGCTTGGGGCAAAGTTCACTGCCCCGCCGTTATATAAATCTTTTACTTGGGTGACAGTTAAGGCATAATTATAAATCCTGACATCATCAATCTGGCCATTAAAATAACTGGTTGAAGTATATGAGCGGGTGCCAAGGGTAATATTAGAGGTAGTGGCCATGGCATCGGTGCCCATAGCTGCAGTTGAACCATCAGCTTTGCCGTCAATATATATTTGTCCGTTGCCATCCCTGTCAATAGTACAGCCTATTAAATGCCAGTTGGTATCAGCAATAGTAGAAGTTGAGGTGACATCGGTTGCATCCTCGGAGCATTGGACAGTGTTAGAGCCGGTAAAAAGCAATCTATAGCCGTCATTATCCGCGTCCTCTTTACTTAGGATATATTCTGCGCCGGTGGTTGTTCTTTTGACCCAGGCAAAAAGAGAAAAATCATCAGTGGAGTTATTAAAGCGCAGGTTGGCAGTATCAGCAACAGCTACTTTATCATCAGTCCCGTCTAGACTTAAAGAATAATTTCTCTTGCCTGTTGCACCGCTGCCCCAGGCGGTGGAAGAAGTTGAGCAGGTGCCCACAGTATCTTCTCCTCCTGTTGCTCCAATAGTAATAGTACCGGTATTTCCGTTACCCGAAGAGTCATTGGCAGTTGTTCCCTGACATTCATCCATCTTCCAATACCCAACCGGCGCCCCCCTGTTATAATCCCAAGCAATCTGGGCAGCACTCCGGGCATAATTAAAAATTCTAACTTGATCAATTTGCCCATTAAAATACTTCCAGGCACCAGAAACACCAGTTCTCCCAATTTCAAATGAAGCATTACTGAAAGTAGTACCACCATAATTACCACTGGCTACCTGTACTCCATTCACATAAAGAATTGTGTTGCCACTGGAGTCATAAGTATAGGTTATATGTTTCCAGGTATTCTGCCAATTAGTAGGAGTCGTATACTCTAAGCCAGCATATCCACCTCTAGAAAATCTTAACTTACCTTGATAAAAGAAGTGTTGAAGAGCACTGGCAGTAGTGTCGGTGGATGAATAAAAAAGCCCTCTTGTCGTGGAAGAAGTTGTATCAAAATTTGGATTCATCCAATAGGATAAAGTACCTCCGGTAGTCACGAGAATAGCAGAAGTTTTCTCAGCGTAATCATCCGTTCCATTAAAATTACCCGCCTTACCAACCTTTCCAGATTTATATCTAGGAAATCCAGTTCCATACCAAGTGCCATTATATGCATTGCCAGAGGTATCCAAAACATTATTTTCAAAATCCCATCTGGCTACCGGGGCAGTACAGGAAGTGGTATCTCCTGGAATACAATATTCCTGGTTAGCAGCTTGAGGTTGATAAGAGGAGTTATCAGAAAGTGAGCCTAAAACTTGGGAAGAACCTCTATTATAATCCACCTTTACCTCATCAGCAGTTAAAGCATACCTGTAAACTTTTATCTCATCCAAATCTCCATTAAACTCATCTCCGTTATCTACTCCATCTCTGTCTCCAGCATAAATGGATAAAGAATTAGCCAGAGTTGCAGTCGTGGTATCTGTATCAGAATCTTTTAATACTCCATCTATATAAATATATGTTTTATCTTGGGTTACATCTCTAACTGCCGCTACATGATGCCAGGTATTATCATAAACATCTGTAGATGTGCAGGAGGCGATATCTGGTCCCCAGGTTGTATCATCATCTATGCCAAAACATAAATAACCTGAAGTATTGGTATAGATAGCATAACCTGCGGTGGTGGCATTGGCTTTATTAAATAAATACTCTGCAGCTCCTGGATTATTGGCAGAGTCTGATTTAAACCATAAAGATATAGAGTAATCATCTGTGTCAGTAACATCAAAATCAGAATCATCTGCTTTGGACAACCATATAGCTCCTGTACCATTCCAGGCTTTACCAAACTTGCCGCTGTCTGTCCATGACGTAGAAGAAAGGGTCAAATTATTCGCATTAGGGGTACTATCATTAGCAGTAGTCCCATATCCTTCATCAAAGTCCCAATAGCCTACAGCCGACCCAACAGGAGAGCCAACAGCGGGGTGGCCTGCGTTCATGTCTTGCACAATTTGCTTTTGAGTGCGGGCATAGTTATATACCTGAAACTGGTCTACCGTGCCTATAAAATTAGTATAAAGGGCATCTGCAGAATCATCTTCACCCACCAAAAAGTTATTGGCAGTATCATCAACTGCTACTGTTAGGGACTGTGAACCAACCTGCACCCCGTTAACATAAATCCTTAAATTTACTTTATCATATGTGCAGGAAATATGGCTCCAAGTGTTTAGAGTGAGGGCGCTTGTGCCGGAAGCAGCAGTCTGCCAGGTGGTACTTTTGATCTGGCAGCCCGGAAGACCTGAGGCATCGGTAAAAAGCCTGACCTCCTCTGCTTTGCCCACCAAGGCCTTGCTTGTTACAGAAGTTTGCGGATTGAAATATAAAGATATTGTAAATTGGTTAGCGGTCTCTCCTGCTTTAGCAGGAGAGGGAAACACTAGACTCATGAGAGTCATGAGTCCCATTAGACATATGAGATTTATGTATCTCATTTATTTTTAAACTCCCTTCTTTTCTGAAAAAGATTTTCCCTAAAACCGCCTTTCTGGATAAAGCTTTTCTCAATTCCTTTTAAAAATCTGTCTAATAAAAACCCTTCCTTGGTGCAAAGGGTAATCATTAAATTAGCAAAAGCTTCTGGATCAGAAAATTTTATTCCATGAGACTCATTAGACTCATGAGTCACATGAGGCTCATGGGGATTTATTAGTATGGAGCGCAGGTGTAAAACCCGCGGGTCGTTTTTATCCCAAAGCTTGAGTCCTTTATTAAATAGAAAGTCCTGGTAGTCTTCTATTAGTTCTCCGTAACTTGCTCTTGATACACCAGTTAGCTTCAGGTTGCTTTCTACAGAATTTTCCAAAGAACCTTCAACCAAGTCCTGTTTGCCTGAACGGGCTGCCTGTTCCATTTGGTCAAGGGTTCGGGAAAATTTAGAGATGTAAAGCTTTAAAAAAATACTGTTAAGGTTGTAGATCTCTACTGCAAGCCAATAAACCAGAGTATTTTTAATTCCTCCTAGGCTTTTTCCATGAGACTCATTGGTCTCATGTGACTTATTTGACTCATGTATTTTATCTTGACTCATATTATTAAAAATCACTCACGCTAATATTATCTCCTGTGCCATCCATTTTTACCCCTTTGCCATATTTACCAGTACTCCAAACGGGATTGCCGTTTAAGGTCCCTGTTCTGCCATTACCGGAGGTATCATTGGCAGAAGTACCTGAACCCTCTTCCATTTTAAGTTCCACCCTTGGCCCCGGAGCAAAGTTATATAGTTGGGGGACTTCATTTGGAGAAAGTGCACGGTTATAAACTCTAACTTCATCCAAATTTCCATTATAAAATCCGCCGCCTCCACAACTGTCAGTTTGTCCAAATCTTTGACCACAGGAAGTACCAGCTGTAAGCGTACCGGAAGCATTAGTAGAATATATTTGTACACCATTTTTATATAAGTACACCTTTGAACCATCCCAACGGACTATTACATGTTGCCACGAAGATGTTGTCCATGTATTTCCTGTTTGCGGATAGGTGTTGCTTGTGCTAATGCCGTTTAGAGTAATAAGAGAAGCACTAGTATTAAACCGGAATGTAAACCACCCAAGATTAATAATGTAGCCCTCATTAACAGCATTTGGGTTCATCCAAAAACTAACTGTGAGCTGTTGGGGTACACTAAGTGGGTAACCACCACTAAATGAAACATAATCTTGGCTGCCATCAAAACTACCTCCATTACCAAATTTACCTGCTGCTCCGCCAGTAGGTTTAGTACAACTTGCCCCAGAGCAATTAGCAGTACCTTCATTGCCGTTACCTGATGAATCTAATATATCAGCAGAAGTGCCACTCCAGGAAGCTTCATCCATTTTCCAGTAACCCACTAGTCCTTGGGAAAGGGATTTCCACTGATCAGAGGAGCCGATTTGCGCGGATACCCCTATCAGTGAAGATCTGCCATTGTAATCCGTGAGAATCTGAGCCGCTGATCTGGCATAATTGTAAACCTTAACCTCATCTATAAAGCCTTGGCCATAATTAGTACTGATCTGGCCTATTTTAATGGCTGAACCGGAAAGGGCGGAACCGGTGGTGACTGTAATATATTGCCATTGGTTGGCTGTAATAGTGGAGGAGACTTTGCCGTTGACATAGACAGTAGGCGAGGTAAAGCCTGTGGCAGAAATTGTCCCTGAGGAGGATTGGATATAGGCTGAGCCATTAAGATCGATAAATTGCTCTGATGTAGTTGTTGGTCTGATCCAGAAAGAAACACTTTGAATATTAGAAACAGTGTTACTTACTGTTACCACATCATTAGTTCCATCAAAATATAGACATTTACCTGATACACACAGATCCTCTGTTTGCCAGGTAGCACCATCTAGGGTTCCATCATTATTATTACTGGTAGAATCCTGGGCATTAGTACCAGTACCATCATCAAAACTCCAGTAAGCTGCAGGTGATGGGGCTTTTTCTTCTGAGGCAGAGGAGGTGGAGGAAGGGGTAAAGGTGGCTTCGGAAAATTGCGCACTTTCAGTTCCATTTTGGGCTGAGGGGTTACCGTAATAATGGAAAATTCTGGTAGCGCCTGCATTGATGGTGGGTATTAAAACATAGTAATCGGTAGAATTAGTGTTGCAGTCGCCCCCGGCTGTGTCAATAAAATAGCGCAATAGGTTACCACTGCCGTCTGTAAAGCGGGAGTCCCCGCAGTCTGATTGCATCTTACCCGCGCTGATTAAGGTTGCTGTGTCTATGTCAAACTTGACCTTTTTATTGCTGTCCGCTGCCCCGGAATTGTTGACGGTATATTCGGTTCTATAAGCCCAGCTGTCATCATACCAGGCGGCGGAGGCGGGTTTGGGGCGCATTAAAAGATATAACCCTGAGCCTGTGAAAATAGTTAAGGCTATTAAACCCATGAGGAGAGATTTTTTGGTAATCTTAATAAAGCCCTGCTGTATGTAGTTTGACAAATTTATCATAATATGTTAATATACTTTTTGCCTGTTAGCCTTAGGGCTCTGTCGGTCACACATATGTGTAGTACCGACGACAGGCTTTTTTAGTCCTCTTCTAGATTTCCCTTATGTAATAGTCTGTCACGTTTTTTGTTAGTAGTCCAGTTTGGGATAACACTCAAAAAATGAGGGTTTCCATTCTTAGTCTTTTTAACAATTACTTTAATTTTCCAGCCCTCAAGGATAGCAATAAAACCAAAGTACTCAGCATTACCTGTATGTTGGTATTCTTGCAGGGTAGTGGTGAGATGTAGCAGTTCTACTGCTTTGTAGTATTTATATGCTTGAGTTCTTATTTGTTGATAGTTTTTCATAAATATAATCCAGAGCCTGTAAAAATAGTTAAGGCTATCAGGCCCAGTTATCATCGTACCAAGAGGCAGAGGCGGATTTGGAGTTTAATAAGCTTAAGTAGAATATGGGAACAACCAAAACTGCTATTGCCAGAATAGCTATGATTGTTCTTTTAGTTAATTTTTTAAAGAATTTCATAAATGCTAAAATAACACCACATATTTGACATCAACAATATTTTGTGATAGTGTGTTAACACTCAGATCTAGACGTAGTGCATCAGCATTATATTCAGTCAGAAAGTCCGCTGAAAAGCGGATTTTTTGTTGGCCAAAAGTTGTTTGTCTGTAAGCCCGGTTGTCATCGTACCAGGCAGCGAAGGCGGGTTTTGGCTTCATCAGAAAATACAATCCTGAGCCGGTAAAAACAGTTAAGGCTATCAGACCCATGACAAGAGACTTTTTGGTTAGCCTGATAAAGCCAGCCTGACTCCAGAGGCGTTTTGCCTTAAATGATGATTTAAAGATTGACAAAAGTTTATTCATTACTTCCCAATATCCAGCCATAAACATCAGGCTGGTATTCAATCTTTATCCAGCCGTTCTCTTCACCTAAAATGTTAAACCCAGTACCTGGATAAATTGCAGTAATTAAGGGGAAAGTTGTATCCGGTCCTTCTCTGCCGTTAACAAAATCTATATCCGGATCTGTAACAGCTGCTACTCCGCTTCCACTATCCTGCCAGGTTGGGACTGCAGGGAATGTCGCTGCTACGTCATTGGCCAACACCCTTGGTACAGGAGAAGATACCTCCGCCTCTATACTTGATACTTTATACTCTATACTGTTGTCATTTGAACCTACCACCCACCAGTCAAAGGTAATGTCTTTACTGTAGCTTTCTTCTATAGAAACTGTGAATGACTCCCCTGCTTTCTTTTCTATAACTATCAAAGACTGTTTACCTGTTTTGGAAGTAGGAGTAATAAAGACCTTGGAATTTTGAGTCATTGATTCAGTTAAAATTACAACTTCTGTTTTTCCGGCCAAAATTTTGCCTGAACCAATGGTTGGTTTAGTGGGATCGTTATTAGTAATAGTCAAACTTTGGGCGTTTACTTCTCCTTGAGTAACAATATTACCCTGATTATCTATTTTAACTTTGCCATTAAAGATATCCAGTCCTTGGGCAAGAGGTGATTTCTGCAGGTAAAGGATGCCATTGCCCGGGCAACTCTCTCCCACCTCGAAGGTGAGCTTTGGCTCCTTCGAGGTGTCCTGACAGGCTGCGCCTATCACATTAATCTCATTACCGTTAGTTACGGAAAAGGTCCCATCAACCACTAAATCTCCGGCAATGGTAGTACTGGCAAGTGTGGTTTGACCAAAGACTTTAAAGTTATCAGAAATTTCTGCCTGATATGCTTTAAGCATGCCGGAGACTGTGGCTTCGGACACCTTCAATCCGGACACCTTCAAGGAGTCAAGGCCCACCTTGAAGGTGTTATCCTGGAAGGTGTTTCTTAGCTCGGCAGAACCTGTGGCCAAGAGTATCTCTGGAGGGGTTAAATTCAGCCCAGTTATGTCATTCTGGGGAGGAGCACTGGCGACGACACCAGAATCAGTAGCAGATGAGGTAGATTCCGGACGTACTTCTTTTGCCAGAATGACAGAGGATGGAGAAGCCAGCTTTGATTCTAACTCTGCCACTCGAGCAGATAAAGAGGCTATTTTAGCCTCTAAAGAATTAGTATTTTGGGACTGGTATTTAGTATCCAGGGAAGAAGAGGTGCTGGCTTCTTTGGCAGATTCTGTAGCTTCTCCCAATATACCAGATACTATATACGATATACTATTCCCGCTGCTGCCTATTCCCACATTAAGATTTGAGATATTAAGCTCTAGATTTGACATTTGAGATTTAAGTTTTGAGATATCTTGGCTTAACCCCTGTATTCCTGCTAAGGCAACACCTGAGGTATCCAGTGCTGCAATGTGTTTATTATCATTGCCTAATCCAAAGACTGAATAAAATTGTTCAGCCACAGGACCAATGTGTTTAACATTTGGTCCTTCATTAATATAGTTCCAGGAGGTTAGATTAAGTTGGTTTATCTTACTCAGGATTTCTTGAGAGGAAAGTTTAGTAAAGTTTTCCTTAAATGTTACAGATGAACCATCAGTCCAGACTCCACCTACTGTTAAATATGCTCCATTACCATTAGTACCATCTGTGCCAATAGTTAAGGGGTTAGAACTTACAGAGGTCCCAATACCTACATTACCCTGAATTAATAACCCATTTGTTGGTGCGCTATATTGACCATAATCTGCTCCAATGGTGGCATTACCTATTACCACTAAATTAGAATTGGCTGTAGTAGTGCCTACCCCTACATTACCTGAAACAGCCAAACCATTAGTAGGCCCTGCCACCCCTGTCACCCCCCAGCCTAATACCCCTGCCCCCTGGACTGCTAAGTTAGTCAAAGGTGAGGATACCCCAATACCAACATTACCTCCTGAAACTATTAATTTATCTGTAGGGGAAGCTGTACCAATGCCGATGTTGCCAGAAGAATTAATATAGAAAGAGTTTGCAGGGGCACCATCCTTGATGAAAAAAATATTATTTGCGTCTAGTATTGAATTATCGTTTATAGCGTATCCGTCTAGACTTTGGTCCGCCCCAGCTGCCCATGTACTTGCAGGTGTATAATACTCACTCCAAGCGTCCCCTGGACCATACGTGGCAACATAAAGTCTAGCGTGGCCTGTGGTGGCTTCGTCGCTACGAAGATACAGTGTCTGATACGTATTGTATGATGACCAAATGTCTAAGGCGTTTGTTGGTACAGCTATCCCAATGCCGACGTTGCCGCCGAGTGCGTTAAGAACCGTGTTACCGGTGGAAGAGTAATTCAGATACAAGGCGGCAGGTGAATCTGACGTACCACCATTGATTTCGTTATTAACCCAAATTCCTTTGGTTGCAGACACTTGGAATCGCTGCGTCGCACCGTTATTTACCTGAAGAAGGTCTCCTGGACTCGTCGTCCCTATCCCCACATTTCTATTATCTAAGACAGTTAATCCCTGGGTCAGGTTTGATCCTAAGGTTTGCAGGGTA
>MFCX01000037.1 GCA_001777055.1 Candidatus Daviesbacteria bacterium RIFCSPHIGHO2_02_FULL_39_12
ATTCAGGTACTCACCATGATGTAGTATTTGGGATTGGTTTAACCACTCTGCTTTGGACTGGAGGAATATATTGGTACTAATGATCTCACTCTTTCACTTAAGGATGCCGGAAGGGCTGGTGCCCAAAGGTGGAAGATTGAAGAATACCACAGAGGACTTAAGCAAACAGGTAACAATCTACAGCTTAGGCACGATTTTCCGCATATAAAACGCAAATTAGCCGCATAAGATACACAAATCGTTCAGGCGCAGTTTTGTTTCGATACGGACAAGCTTTGGCGGCTTCTTCTACGTGCCTTGAGGCTGTTTTGTGTTTTCTGCAGGCTTCTCCCCTGCCCCGCCTGCCTCTGGCATGGCTTCGCCCGCCTTTGGCGCTTCTTCCCCTTCTTTAACCTCTGCTCTCTCTGCCAGCTTGCCCGCCGTAGCTTCAGCGGAGGTGGGAACTCCACCTTCAGCTGCTTGTGTTTCCGCAACCGCGGCTGCAGCAGCAGCTTCCTCTTCCATCATCTTTTTCATTTCTTCAGAAACAGCCGGAGCCAACCTGACTACAATTTCGTCTTCCCGGGTTTGGATCGTTAACTTGCTTTTGTCATAATTTAGCTGTCCGACAGTGATGGCATCGCCAATATTTTTTAACAGGGTAATATCAGCTTCAATTCTCTCTACTAAATCAGTTGGCAAGGCTTCAACTTCTAACTCGTTTAATGTCTGCAAAACAATAGCTTCCCCCAAATTTACAGATTCAGGTTGTTCACCTGTTAAAACCAGCGGCACCGGAACCTTAACTTTCTGGGTTAAATTAACCTGGTAAAAATCAATGTGGATTGGCTTATCTGTTACAGGATCGTATTGAACACCACGAACCATGACCGGCCTGACTTTTTCTTCCCCTATCTTAAGGCTAATTAGTCCGGTTTCCCCTGCCTGATGAAAGGTTTTCAAGAAATCACGGGCGCTGACTGTTACATGTTCGGTTTCTACTTTTTTACCAAACACATGACCAGGCAGTAAACCGTCCTTGCGTAGTCTTTTGACTTTTTTGCCTAATATTATTCTCTCTTTAGCATCTAATGAAAGTTTATCCATATTAGCTTAAATTAACCTAATTAACCTATGTAATTTAACACAGCTTGCCTAAACATTCAAGCTGGAGTTATGGCGGTTATTTGCTGAATTTTACTTCAAAACTGCGGTCGACAGATAAATCTGTTTGGATAGTTTGTTCCTGCGGACCAAAATCCTGGGTTTGACCCTCGGCAATTTTCATATTCAAAGGATAAGTTAATCTCCAAATAAAAGGATCTTTTAAGGTTCCTGCCTGTTTGACTACATTTAATCTGTATAACGCCTCATTGTCTATAAATTGCAACTTGTAAGGCGGCTGATAATCTAATACTAAAGTTTTTTGCTCTTTGGGGGCAAGCTCCATCAAGAAAGAATAGCCTGATCTGCCGTAATCAACAAAACTGTTTATATCCCGGGTCAAATCATTCTCACCCCAAAGCGCTCTGCTTAATTTAGTCCCAAAAGGCACATAAATTCTCATTCTGTTTTTGTACTTACCTGCCGGAAAAGTCTCAGAAGGACTTCTGTTAGTATAGGCTATTGCCAATCTATGACTCATTTCTCCCTCTTTACCTATCACCGTCTCCAGGTTATAGTTTCTATCAATGTAATAATTGGCTTTATTTGCCCCTAAATTTGCCTCAACCGGCGCCAGAAAATCCTGAACAATACCTTGCTCTGACTCCTTACCTCTTGCCAACACCGAACTCCAGTTTTGAGACACTACATAAGAAAAAAGTTTGGGATCATCTAAATAAACACTCATGTGCTTACCTTCTAAAGATCTGCCCAAAGAAGTCACGATGCCCGGCCAATTTTGATTTGGCAGGAAAAAGAGTTTATTAAATAAGCTTTGGGTTAAACTCGTCAAAAAGCTTTTTTTGGCTTGAGAACCCGGGAAAAAACCTACTTCGGCATGACCTATGGCTTTTTCAAATAAATTGTCCGCTGTTATTTTTTCATCGTAATCCGCTATATCCAAAGGTCCTACCACTGACAGTAAATCTTCCATAGCGGAAATATCCAATGCTATAACTCCTTCCACCCGCTCCCCTGTTTCTTTGGTATAAAACCACTCTGCCTGGCGGGCGCTGGTGGGGAAATCCGGTTCCCAGTTTGAATCTCTTAGGAAATAATCTTTTTGTCCTAAATCATTTTTGATTTCCTTAGGCGGCTCAACATGAATTTTTAGTTGTCCGTCTATGGCATAAATATCATTTACTTCAAGCTTTTTTAATTTACTACCCTCAAATGATACTTTCGCAAAAGAGCCGATAAAACCACCTGTAGGTCTTAGTTCATTATTATTTTGTAAAAGGATAAGATAATTTTTAGAATTCGGCCCGATCAACTCCGGCAGTAATACGCTTACAGTCCTGGCCCTTTTAACTAAATTGGAGTATAAAGATAATCTCTGCGCCAAACCGGCAATGTTAGCAGAAATTAAATCCGGCGCCATCTGTTTGAAATTTTGATCATTTAACAAAGCCTGTGCTTTGGATAAATCCTCATCCGCCGCCGTTAAACTTAAGCGGGCATTATCAAAACTTAAGTCCGGATCGCTTGCAAACTCTCCTGTCACGCTTTTAAAACTTTGGTATAAAGCCTGGATGCCGGAAATGGTATTTTGGGCTGCATCAGCTGAAAGAGCAGCCAGATTAAGTAGATTGTCCCCCAGCTCAAACTGAGATTTTAATATGCCGGCATTCCGCAACGGCTCCAATGAATAATACATTGATCTTGCCTCGGAAACTCCTATATTGGCCTGACTTATAGCCAAACTGCTTTTTTCAAACTCCCCTTTTTCTAAACTTTCAATTGCAGAAAGTAATTGAAATCTAAAGGTGAGTATTCCCCAAAAAACAGCTGCCAGCGGCCAGATTAAAGCGTAAGCAATCAGGGCCGTCCCCGCCAGCCAAGTAAGCGCTTTAAATGGAAAAAGGACCTTCGGGAGTTTAATCCCCTTTTTGTTTTCCCCAGTCTCTGGCCCTTTTAAGGCTTCGAGCTGCGCTGACTTTTCCATCTTCCATCTTTTATCTTCTTTTTCTCTATCATCAACCTTCCATCTTCTATCGTCCAGTTCCGGTACTTTAATTTCATTGTCTCTAAAATAATTTAAGGTTTGCCTTAATCCTTCAATCAATTTAGTTTTTGGATGCCAGTTTAAAAATTTGATGGTTTTTTCCAAATTCGGCGTAGGCCAGGGCGGCAATTCGCTGGGTATGAAATTTTTACTTTCATACCAGACAGGATCTAAAAGAATTTGTTTGACTTCCGATATTTTAACCGGGGATGGTGATACTGCGTCAAATATTTTTTGGGCGGTGGCTCCGGCAAAAATACATTTTATCAAAAGCTCTGTCGCATCATCTACAAAAAGCGCTCGGGAAGAAAAGTCCAAAGACACCTCCTTTTGCAATTCCCCTGTTAAACTTTGACGGATCAACTCAATCATTGGATCCTTCGTTTCAAAATCCATCCGCGGACCAAATACCGGTCCCACTCTTACAACCCTGGCATTTAAATTATGACCCTTGGCAAAATGGGCAATCTCTATTTCCCCTTTTTTATACCAACCCGAATCCTCTCCGTCAAAATCTTTTTTGTAAAGCCCGACAGATGACACAAGCAATAACCTTGAGTTAGACTCCAAAAAAAGCGTGAGTATTTTGGATAAATCCAAATTCTTAGTCCAGACTACAAAGATATAATCAAGCCTTTCCAGCTTAAGATCTAATCTTTCAGACGATTCAATAACCAAATGAAAATTTTTATTTTCTACTGCCTGGGATAAATTCTCCCTTCGCCCGAAAATTAAGTCATCAACCCCCACCACCTGGATATTTTTTGCCAAAAGCTTATCTGCCAAATTTGAACCCAAAAAGCCGGCCGCCCCCACAACTAAAGCCACCGGAGTGTTTCGCGAAAGCAATATGCGGGTTTTGTTGATGCTATTTTCAGTCACTTCGTCCACGCGTAAATCGTATCACTTAAGGCGCCAATTGCAATATGGATAAAAGGTGACATTCTATGTCAGGGGATAACGCCCTAGACTGAAGATTTAAGATTATCTAAAGCCTGATTGGCCAAAGCATCAGCTGCGCTGTTTAAATTCCTCGGAATATGTTTGTAGGCCACCCTGGCAAAAGTATTTTCCATCCTCTTAATTTCAAAAATTAAGGGTTTTAGGTTCTGGCTTTTTACCCTAAACCTGCCTGATAATTGTTCTACCACGAGTTTTGAATCCATAAAAAAATTTATTTCGGAAATTTTTTTACCCCACTTTTTTTCCATATAAGCAAAAGCGTTTAAGACTGCGCTATATTCAGCAAAATTATTAGTCTCTATGCCAATAAATTTACCTTCGGAATAAAGAATTTTCCCGTCTGGATCTTTAATTAAAAACCCGTATGAGGCCTCTCCGGGATTCCCGCGCGATGCTCCGTCTGTATAAATAATAAGTTTCATCGTATCCGCCATAATACCATACTCAGAACAATTAATATTAGGTATTCAGAGATCACTGTAATATAAGAAGCGGCAATAAAGGAGGCGTGCGGTATATAGATAAAATTTAAAATTAAGCTAGTGATTAACCCAAACATGTAAATGGCAAGCATTAATTTATACCTATCTTTTGCCACCAGTAACCACATTAAAAGAGGTGATAAAAAATACGCGGGAAAGCCCAAGGACAAAATCTGTAAACTTTCTGCAGAGCCGCCAAATCCGCTTCCGCTTAACAGTTTAATAATAAACGGCGCAAAATTAAAAGCCACTACTAGAGCTGCTGCTGCCAGAATTAACAAAATCGCGGCTATCAGTTTAACTTTAGACATAGATTTAAGCATCAAAGGATAGTAGGCATTCATAATAAAAACAGGCAAGACCAAAGCCGATTGAAAGACAGAATAAGCCAGATTATAGATTCCGGCATCCGCAACACCTTTAAAATAAGCCACCATAAAAGTATCCGCCCTAAAATAAACAACGTTTAAAGTCAACGTGGCCGCAATTGCCCAGGTATCCTTAAATAAGTTTATTGCATATTTTTTATCGAATATCGGAGGTAAATTAGGAATAAATCTCCTGACCAAAAATAAACTTGAGGTGGCAATAATAATCCAACCAGTTAAGTGGGCTAATATTAAAAAGGAAATAGGATATTTTTGTAGACTAAGATATACAAATAAACCCAAGGAGATAAGCGTTCCAAATCCTGAAGCTAAAACGGACAGATCGTATCTTAACCGGCTCTGAAAAATTAAATTACAAGTTATAAATACTGCAGAACCAATGATAGCCAAACTACCCATTGTCACAGCCTGAGAAAATTGAGGAGTAGAAAATGGCCAGAAGGGAAGTAATCCAATTGCAATCATTACAAGGGCTGCTGACCAAATAAACCTTGTTCCTAGCAATTTTTGCCATTCGTTATTTTGAATTTTTATGCTTGAAGTCTGAATTTTTCTTAAAACATGAGCATTAAATCCAAAATCTGACAGCAAATAAAACATCGCCAAATAGGTTAAAGCAAGAGTAAAAATACCTGTACCTTCCTCCCCATAATTTCTACTGATCAAGCCTAAAATGATAAGAGTAGACAATGAGGTAACTACTTTTCCTAAAACCTGCCAGAAGGTTTGTTTAAAAACTTTTAACAGATGCATTTATCTACTCATTTTAGCATGGGTAGACTAAAACTTAACCCCCAAAGCAGAAACAATAACCTATATCCCTGAGGTAAAGTCAGAAAGTAGTGATCAAACATTCCCAAAAATATTAAAACACCCCAAGCAAGAAAAACAGGGTGCAGCTTAAAAATGGGATACCCTAATAACCCCAAAAGCCCCAACAACCCTAAAACTCCGGTCTCTGCGAGAGAAAGCAGGAAAATATTATGAACAGGCTGTAAAAACCTGCTGGGGCCGGCCAATATTTGATTGGAAACGGCAGGAATAAAATTATTTAGTCCTACCCCCAAAAGGGGGGATTTTAACCATAAGTTAAAAGCAGCTTGAGATAACTCTTCTCTTCTAATTAATGTTAAATTGTCAAAATTAAAAACAGATGAAAATCTGGTATATAAAATAGGCAATAATATTATTATTAAGATTATCAATAATACCCTTCCTCTTTTTTTTGTCAAAGTCATAACAGAAATTACCCCGGCTAATATAGCTACTCTCGAAACAGTCAGGAGGATAACCAAACCACCCAAAAAAACAATTACCTTCTTTGTCACGGACTTGATCCGGAATCTATACAACAAGATGACAGCTACAATTAGCATAAATCCTGCTAAAACATTTGGGTGGGGAAAGGTGGCATAAGGCCGCAAAACTTCATTGCCGTAAAAATCAAATTTGGCAATGCCGGGAGTTGAGAGAGTAAAACTTCTTTCTCCCAATATCCAAAATCCAATTGTTCCTCCTTTAAAAAACTGCAGTATGGCCAGAGCCGACTCAAACACAATTGCCAACAAAAGCGGCCAAAATAGTTTCGAACTTGGAACTTGGAACTTGGAACTTGCAATATACACCCCAAAAAAACCGGCAATCAAATATTGCTCAAGCCTAACAAACCCGGCTCCGACATTTACTCCGCGACCCAAAAGAGAAGCAGCCTGAGTCAGAATAAAAAAGTATAACAGATTTAAAGCCAACCTATTAATATGTTTCTTTTGTAGAATAAACGCCGCCCAGAGCCCAATTACCAGCAAGTCCCAAAAATACACTTTGGGGGATAAATAATCAATCGGCAAAGAATAGATAAAACTAAACGGGGGCCAAAAATGTTTGCCAAGCTGAGTAGGAAGAAGCAGTATTGTTAAAAAGAGGAATATCCGCTCAACTCTCTGCAGTATCAACATTTGTTTCTTCTGTTTTGACCAAGTCTGACTTGGTTTTGACTTTTGCCCGCTTCGCGAGGCGAGACTTTTTACTTTTTACTTTAATTACAATATGTCTATCCCGACCCTCACCCACACTTTCAGTAGATAAACCTTCCGCTTCCTCTACCCTCATATGGATAATCCTTCTTTGCCAGGCAGGCATTGGTTCCAATTCTAGCTCTTTTCCGCTTTCTTTAACTTGCTTAACCAATTCTGCGGCTCTTGTTTTTAGTTCTTCCTCTTTTTGTTTTCTCCAACCGGACACGTCTAAAATTACTCTTTTGAAGTTTTCCTTATTTTTCAAAGACATAATCTGATTGACAATCAACTGCAGGCCTTCTAAAGATTCGCCTCTGGCTCCAATTAACCTGCCTGCATCTTTAGTTTCTATTGACACCAAAAACCCGTCTTCCGTTTCTTCTATTTCATAACTGCCCTCTAGGAGTAATAAGCCTAAAATATTGTCTAGTACTTCACTTAATTGATCTTCCATAAATTAGCGGCTAGTCTCTAGAATCTAGAGTCTATAATTTTTATTTTCCTAGACTCTTAACTCTAGTCACTAAACTCTCCAATCCTCCCCATCCTGTTACCTGATACTGCTGCAATATCCCTAGTATTGTATATACATTCCAGTAAATTGCAAGTCCTACCGGAAACTGCCAGGCGAAAAAACCAATCATCAAAGGCATCATAAAAACCATCTGGGATTGGACCTGGCCCATACTTTCTTCAAATCCCTCTTTTTCTTTTTCTTCCTTGGGAGAATCCGAAGGATAATGCTTAACAGCTTTTGGCATGGCCATTTTTGACTGTATAAAAGTCAATATTGCCGTTATAAGCGGCACCAGCAGCAAAAATACACCATGTGTGCCAAACTCGGAAGGTTTGAGTCCTAAATTCACCCCCAAAAAATTGGGGTCCAAATAATCAGGCAGCTTCATTGAAGGGGAATATAACAAAGAGTTTATTGTCTCAATCTTGCCGCCTGCGCCTGGTAAGATATTAATGATCGACTGATAGAGAGCAATAAATACCGGAATTTGCAGTAAGGCCGGCAAGCAGCCGCCGGCAGGATTTACCCCGTGCTCTTTATATAAAGCCATCTGGGCGCTGGCCAAAGCCTGCTTGTCATCTTTATGCTTTTTCTTTAACTCATTCAAATGCGGCTTGAGTTCTGCCATTTTTTTGGTGGCTTTGATCTGGCTGGCCATAAACGGCCAAACCAACACCCTGATTATGACGGTCAAAATGATAATGGAAAAACCCAAAGCTCCGGGAATATGCAAAGCCTGCAAAGTTTGGAAGATAAAAACCAGCAAATTTATGATTGGACCCAAAAATATTAAATTAAAAATATCTCCAATGTTCATTTTATCTACAGCTCCAAATTCTTTTTAAACCAAGCCTGGCGCCCCTAACAACTCCAAAATCCCTAATGCTTCTTTTGGTATATTCAGAGCAGGAAACAGGATATCTGCAAGCTCCTCCCGGAGCAAATAACGCCAAAATTCCTCTGTCAAAAGACAGAAAGGTTTGATAGAAATTTAATAAACTAATTAATATTTTTTTCATATCCATGAAACAGATTGCTTCGTCACTTTGTTCCTCACAATGACGGTTAAAGAATCCTTCCTTTTTTTAACCCTTCCTCCAAATCCAGAAATACATCAGCTGATTTTACCTCAAGTACAGCATGTTTGGGAAGGGCTATAATGTTTATGTCTTTTGGCAGTTTAGCATACAAATCTTCAAACCCTTTGGAAACAAGCCTTCTGGCCCGATTTTTTTCGCTGGCCTTTTTAAAATTTCTTCCGGAAAGAGTTATCCCAACTTTTGCTTCCGTATTCCGGCCGTTTTTTAAAAAAAGCTTGGTAAACTTGGTTTCTATTTTTTTACCAGTTGCCGCCCATTTAAAGTCTGTTCTGAGATTTAAACGTTTATCCTTGGATAGCATGTCATACAGGTTCCTATACTGTTAACCGAACCCTGCCTTCTGACCTTCGTCTTTTCAAAACCTTTCTTCCGCCGGAAGTCGCCATTCTGGCTATAAAACCGTGTTTTCTGGCTCTTTTTAATTTTTTAGGCTGGTATGTTCTTTTTGGCATGCTGCTAGTTTACTAAAATTACGCATACAACACAATAGGACGATTTGAGTTCTTGT
The DNA here is from genome assembly GCA_001777055.1 of Candidatus Daviesbacteria bacterium RIFCSPHIGHO2_02_FULL_39_12. Taxonomy (GTDB): domain Bacteria; phylum Patescibacteriota; class Microgenomatia; order Daviesbacterales; family UBA10151; genus 2-02-FULL-38-15. Next base: position 9,123 of record MFCX01000037.1, read on the forward strand.
AAGCTTTTTTGACATAAGGTAACTTATTTTGTTAAAATATCTGATTATGCATATCAAAGAGGTCTTCCTAGAAACGGCTAAGGAACAAGAATTCGTACAAGGAGTGAAAGGAAGAGGAGCAAGACGCAGAGCCGCCAAAATAACCAGAAGAGAATTTCTGGGACTTGGAATAAAGACTGTAATAGCTGGGGGCGGAATACTGACAGGAGGAAGTATCGCTGCTAAAATAGGCGTCGATGCTTACCGACAAAATCTGGCAGTAGAACAACAGTTAAGAAAATACGCATTACTTGAAGGCCAGCTTGATCCTTTAATAGCAGGGATTGATATTGGATCTGACAGGTTTTTTACCAGGTTACAAAATATCCTGGGAGCATCCTCATTATCTCCAGGAATAAAGGAAGCTGTCGGTATCCCAATTTCACTCGAACAGATAAACCGTCATAATCCCTTAAGGAACCTGTACGCATTAAAAGGGCGCGAACTTGCAAAAAGCAGAAATTTATATGCAGATGGTTCTGTTTATGTTGAAGATATCAGACATTTCTTTTATGCCATTCTTGATCCTTCTATTACAGCTCAGGCTGCGTATGCTCCAGTAGAAAAATCTTTGTACTTATCTTCAAAATTTAATCCGGATAGCTTGCTGGACAGTGCGATTAAAATTCATGAGATGGTACATGTAGCGCAAGACATTCGTGATCGGACAACTTTACCGACAGATGTGTATCTAGGCTTTTTGAGAAACAACAAACAGCCTAAAACTGCTGTTAGATTGTATGAGGCAACTGCCTATGCCATAGAAGTTGTGACCCTGGATTTAATGTTAGGCGGAAGGTTAAAAAGGGATTTAACATCAAATACCTTTTCTGTTGATGAGTACACAAAACTTCTTGGCGCAAGGTCCGACCAAAAAGGAACCATAGTGACAATAAGTAATCTCGGCAGAGAGTTTTTTGGAAGCGGCTCAACGCTGGAAAGATTGTCGGAAACTTATCTAAGATACGTAACCAGGATTTATCAGGAGCAAGGTTTTTCAGTATTTGACCGTACGCCAAACGGATTTAGAAAAATCACTTAAATATTTGATCTACTAATTTATAGTTTCTCTATCTTGTCAATCTCGGCAGTTGTGGATTAAATTGTGGATAAATTACCTGGACTTTTCCACAATCACTTATGGACAATTTAAGGCTTTGGCATAAATTCTTAGAAATCATCAAACCGCAAATCAGCGCTGACAACTATAAAGGCTGGTTTTTAAAAACTTCAATCAAGGAAGCAAGCGATGATAAAATCATCCTATCCGTCCCTTCTGCCTTTGTTAAAGAAACCCTGTATCAAAGGTATCTTAGCTTAATAGAAAATACTTTTGAGCAATTAACCGGCAAAAAATTAAAAGTTGAGTTTATTATTAGACAGTTGCCGCAAAAGGAAACTCCCGCCGAAGATCTTTTCCAACCAGTCCAAACTCAGGTTTCTGTTTTAAACCCCCGCTACACCATGGAAAACTTTGTGGTCGGATTAACCAACAACCTAGCCTATGCTGCAGCCCAAGCCGTAGTGCAAAATCCGGGATTATCCTACAATCCTTTATATATCTACGGCGGCACGGGTGTTGGCAAAACCCATCTGATGCTGGCAATCGGCAATGCCATATTTAAAAAAAAGCCGCACTCCAAAATAAATTATTGCCCCTCAGACAAATTCTTAAACGACTATGTGGAGGCCATCCAAACCCACAAAATGACAGATTTCAGAAGAAAGTACCGCCAAGCAGACATACTTTTGATTGACGATATCCAATTTTTCTCAGGGCGCGAAGGCACCCAGGAAGAATTTTTCCATACCTTCAATGAGCTGCAGGGCAAAAACTCCCAGATGGTTTTTACCTCAGACAGACCTCCTCAGGAAATAGCCAAAATAGAGGACCGCTTAAAGTCCCGTTTTGCCGGAGGCTTAATGGTAGATATCCAGCCGCCGGATTTTGATACCAGGGTAGCCATCCTTAAAGCCAAATGCCTGGAAAGAGGGGAAAGCCTGCCGGAAGACTCTGTCAGACTTTTGGCTTCATCGTTTGATTCCAATATCAGGGAGCTCGAGGGCAGCTTAATGCAAATACTTCAGCTGTTAAAATTAAAAAATCTGCCGCCCACTGCCGAAAATATTAGTATAAATTTGGGCCAGCAACCTCAAAGGCCAATAAATGCAGACCCTAAAAAGATACTGACTGAGATTTGTGGCTATTTTAATCTTTCCGCCAAGGATTTGACCGGACCAAAAAGACAAAAAGAGCTGGTCTTGCCAAGACATATCGCCATGTTTATCTTAGCCGAAGATCTCAAACTGACAGTGGAAAGAATCGGACAATTGCTTGGAGGCAGAGATCATACCACAGTCATGCACGGCCGCGATAAAATCAAAAAATTAATAGTTACAGACAGAGAAATCCAAAGAGTTTTTACCGAAGTCAAAGGCAGACTAATGCAATAGATTCTTTTATCAACAACTTATCCACAAAGTCAAGCCACTTATCCACCAAAGGTCCACATGGTTTGAACACGAAATTTTGGCGAATTGTGAATTTGAAAATAAGATTTTCCCACATATCCACCGACTATATTAATATGATTACTTATTTAAATAGGTAAGGTATAATCTACAAAGAATGTGAATAAGTTAAGGGAAACGTAAAATGGATATAGACTGGCAACTGGTTGGAATAATCACCCTTTTTTTAATAATAGCTTATCTTTTGGGAAGGCTTCATTCCGGAAAACCGCAAGATATCCCGACTGATCTGATAGATCTCTACAAAGGCGTCCAGGATTTGCCTGCTAAAGTCCTGCAGGTTTTGCAAGGTTCTATTAACCCTCAAAAAGGCAGAATGGCAGAGCTGCTAATCTATGCGGAACTGCGTTATGATTATGATAGAATTATTCCCTTAGGCTGGCCGATAGATTTTATCGGCATTAAAAACGGGGAAAGAATAGATTTTATTGAGGTTAAATCCGGAATGACACATGTATTGACAGATGAAGAAAAACATATTAGAAATCTGATTGCATCCGGAAGAGTTAACTTTAGATTGATTAAAGTAACGGAGGATGAAATACAAAAGTTCATTACTGCCAGAAAGGAACCATGAAATTTACTATCTTACAACAAGATCTTTTACCCGTACTGCAATCAGTTTCCCGCTCGGTTGGGGTCAGATCTAACCTGCCTATTTTAGACAATATTTTATTATCGGTAGAAGGCAAGAAGTTAAAGTTGGCAGCTACCAATTTAGAAATAGGAGTAATTAAGTTTTTGCCTGTTTTGATGGCAGCAGATGGTGAAATTACAGTGCCTGCTAAAACCCTGGTTGAGTTAGTTTCCGGTTTAGGCCAAAGTGAAGTTACGCTTGAGTCAGCGCAAGAGGTCTTAACTGTTCAATCCGGTAAATTAAAAGCCTCCATCAATGGTATTACCGCTTCCGAGTTTCCGGCAATTCCGCTGTCTGCTGAAAAAGGGGTCAGTTTGCCCAAAGAGGTAATTTTACGCTCAGCCCAGATCCTTTTTGCTGCTGCAGTGGATGAAGGCAGACCTGTATTAACCGGAGTTTTCACTGATGTTACGGATTCTAAATTGGATTTTGTGGCAACGGACGGGTTTAGATTGGCTCATCGCCGGGTAAATTTGCCCGGGGGTACAACCAAGTTCAGAAGCCTTGTGCCCAGAAGAACGTTTGAGGAAATATTAAGAATCATTTCAGAACAGGAAGTTGATGAAGTATCTTTGTCTGCCTCGGAAAATCAAAACCAGATTATTTTTACCTTAGGCCAAACCATCGTCTCCTCAAGATTAATTGAGGGTACGTTTCCTGCTTGGGAAAAGATCATACCTCAGACTATCGTAGGTAGAGCGTTAATTGACAAAGATCAACTGTTGAAAGCTGTTAAACTGGCTGCTATTTTTGCCAAGAATGAAGCTCACATTGTTGTTTTAAACACTAAAAAAGGATTTTTAACCCTTAAATCTTCGGCCAAAGAGCTGGGCAGCCAGGAGAATGAAGTAGAAGGAGAGATAGAAGGAGAGGAACTGCAAATTGCCTTTAACACCAAGTTCCTGCAGGATGCCGTTTCCAATATCCCGACCTCCCAGGTGATGATGGAGTTTTCCGGAACACTGTCTGCCAGTTTAATTAAACCAATAGGGGAAGAGGGATTGGAATATATTGTGATGCCTGTACGCTTAAGCTAGTTTATACCCCCCTGTAGGCAATGGTTTTGTAGTGGAAAATCTTCTCCTCCCCCCATCTGCCAACTCCGTCAAACTTTGTTTCAGTGCCGATAAATAAAGTATAGGTGGCGCCGAGTTGATAAGGCTTAGCGGGTTTAATTTTGGCAGTTTTACGGTCATCGGACAACTCCACTGTATACTCTATCTTAGGTTCTATCTTGCTTTTGAATTCCCCCACATTCTCCATCGGTCTGTTAAAAGTAATTTCTACAATATCTGTTGAAGCAATAATATTGTTTTCCAAAGGATCAGGCTTGGTGGCAACAATTTGCGGAGGATCATTTTGGGTAATAGATCGGGCTGTTGGATTCTTTACTTGCATAGGGGTAGTTATTTTTTTATTCTTCCAAAATGTAGTCAGTAATCCGCCACATATCAAAACTACAATTAATATTAGTATCAATTTCTTAGATTTTGACATAATCTTTACTTACACATAAAGTCAGAAGCCAGCCAGTTCGGATCGCAGTCCGTATCCGTTCCTGCCACAGGACTTTTGCTTAAATTTTTACCGATAGTCATATGCACATGGTCAATAACAGTAGTGGCCACAGCCGTACCTGAGGGATAGTCTACCCCTGTTGCTAGGGAGGACCTATTTAAATGTAGCATATCTAAATACCAGTTATCACTTCCCTGGGTTGCTTGAAAAGTATAGCCGACTCCCCCTCCTTCTCCGCTATCTACATTGTAAGGATCTGTAATCAATTTCCAATTAACCGGTTGGTTGTTTACTGTAGGCAGAACCACGCTTTGTCCTTTGGTCAGTACGTCAATTGCCTTGGCTCTTCTGCCGCCGGCGCCGCAGTTGCAGGGATAAGCGTATCCTCCGCCGCAATGGCCTAAATCAGGATCGGCATTATATGAAGGAGTGGAAACAGCGCCGCCTGCCACAGGGCATGAGGCAATTGCAGTTGTAGATGTACTACAGTTTTGCGCGTCATTCCAAACTTCATCGCAATAACTGTAGCTGCCGTAACTACAGCTATTGTAGTATCTTTTAATGGCAGTGTTAATCTGATCCTGTGTGGGTTGGGCTGTTATTCCATCAGCTTTTAGCTTATTAGCTGCGACAGCCAAACTGTCAGTTATTTTACACAAATCTTTACCCGGATTATAAATATCCAAAGCCTGCATTAATCCCAGAGCTTGGGCAGTTTTTGCTCCTGTTGCAATTTCATCTGCGGTACATGGATCGTCCTGCCCGCTTATACTATGGAACACTTGTCCGTTTTTCTCACAGAACTTTTTGCCGGGGTTACAATAATTATTTGTTTTAATTGCGTCATGATTATTATCAGCGTTAGCTGTAAAATCCTGGCTTTCATGCATGGCAACGCTGGCTAAAACTTGCGCGGGGATTCCGGCTGTAGCTGCAGCGTTGCTAATCCAGCCTGCTAAGATTGAGCTTTTGATTGGTTGAGGGTTACCGGCCCGGGTAAACTTACAGCTTGAAATATCTGCAGCGCCGGGAATTGCCGCCAGGGGATTGGCATTAGCTGTGGACGTATTTGAAGTTGGGGCAAATGCTCCACCAAGTGCACCTACAAGAGCTAATAAAAATATTGCTACACCAACCCATGCTACTTTTGTTCCTCCTCCGAACTTTACTCCGGGACGGCGAAGATGAGGGAGCGAGATTTGATTGGAAAAACTAGAAACCGTGTTAGCTGCTCCACTGGCAAAGTTGCCAAGCCATTTTCCTGCATTTGCCTTTATGGCAGCGGGAGCAATTGCCCCTAATATTGACCCAAAAAATGCGCCCGGACTTCCGGCAATGCCCATGCCGGCAAAACCGCCCACCACAGCAGTAAAGCCTGTTACCAGTCTTTGGGGAGTAGCAAACCTTTTGAAATTAGTCCCCAGAAATGTCCCAAAGTTCTTAGCCGCTTGCATATTATTAGTTTAACAAAACTTTAAACATTCTGTCTTGCCAGCAACTCCTGCGGATTAGTGGTAATCAGTTGGTGCTCTTGGGGTGAGGCAACAACCCTCATAGCCACATGAGTATTGCCGGCAAAAAACAGTCCTTGCCCGATGCCTTCAGACAAAAGCAATCTTTGCTCTCCTTCTGATAAATTAAAAACTTCAGCCAGTAAATCAATAGAAACCGGAGCCTGTTTCAAAAGCACCTGGATTGAGGAATTGGAGATAATCTCTTTTCCCCTCTCGGTTGCCAAAAAGTCTTCAATGTCCTGGGTGACAGTGGTTAATCCCAAATAATATTTTCTGGCTCTCTTGGCCAAATCAACTAAGAATTCTGCCGAATCAGGATTCCTCATTAAATACCAGGCTTCATCTACAATCATAAGCCTCTTTTTTAACGTACCTCTAATCTTAGTCCAGACAAAATCCAAAATCATATGAATTGCCAATGGTCTTAGTTGATCAGGCAGATTACGCACGGAAAAAACCGTAAAAGAATTTTTAATGTCAATGTTAGACTGGGCAGAAAAAATGCCGCTCAGCGAGCCTTTAATAAACCTTTCTAACCTTGCTGCCAGTTCCATAGCCGCCGGTTCTTCCATGCCGATTAATACCTTATATAAATCCTCCATCAAAGGAGGGCTGGCCAGCGGATTAAGCTGGGTTTTCGGATCATCGGTAATGCCTTTTAGTTGATAAGTTTGTTTTAAGCTTCTGTCCAGTATTGCTGCTTCCTGTGCATTGAAACTGCCTAAAACAATCTTTAAAAAGGCAGTTAAAGAAAGAATTTTTCTCCCCAATTCATTCTCGCCTGAGCTTAACTCTGTCGGCAAATCAAAGGGGTTAATCTTAATTGGGGAAGAAGCGGAAAAGTCAATATATTCCCCTCCGACAGCTTGTGAGAGCGGCAGGTATTCCTGCTCAGGATCGATAATGATAATTTCCGTGCCAAACATTAAAGAACGCAGCGCCTCAAGTTTAACAAAATAGCTCTTGCCCGCTCCGGCCTTGGCGAATATAACCGAATTGGCATTCTCTAAAGAAAACCTGTCAAACAAAATTAAAGAATCATTGTGTTCGTTGATCCCATACATAATTCCTTCATTGGCTGTTAATTCCGAAGAAGCGAACGGAAAAGTAGTAGCAAGGGAAGTGGTGTCCATATTGTGCGTTAAATTTAACAGGTCCTGACCTAAGGGCAGAGAGGATAAGAACCCATCTTCCATTTGTAATGTGGTGGGTTTGGCGCTCATAGACAAAGAGGCTAAGGTAGACTCAACTAGTTTTGAAGTATTATGTAATTCTTCCTTTGAAGAGCTTGGAATTGTAACATATAAAGAAAATTGAAAGAATCTTTCTACTCCTCTGACTAGCTGATCCTGCAAAGCCCTGGCATCTTCCAGCGCCACTTCCACAACCGGATCCATGGCCCTGCCTCTCTCAAAGTCTGTTTGAATAGTAGCTTCCATTTCTGCAACCTTGCGTTTTAATTCATCTAAGACTCCTGAGGATTCTGAAGGGTAAATAAACATAGATATCAAAAGAGAATGGTCAAAAGAAATTAAAGGTTCCAGCCAGTTTAGTTCTACAAACCTGGGGTAGTCTGAGACAAAATAGGTTCTAAAAAACCTGCCGGCTATTCTTAAATTATTAAAATTAGCCTCCATTTCCGAAGGAGCCAAGACATCTTCGAGGGTTAATTGAGGTATTATTTTTTCTTCCTGCACGTTTGGTTTGTTAAACAGATTTAGTTTCATATTAATGACTAGACTCTTATACATTATCCTCCAACTCTTCCACTACAAACGGATGCGTTCTGGATGCTTGGGTTCTAACAGGCGCCGGTTCTACTGAATTGCCTGGAGTTGGAGCAGGCGGCAATTTGGGGATATTTATAGGTGGCTTATTGGGTATGGATTGAGGTTCTTTTAGGTTAACCTCAATCCGGCCGGCAATTTGATTGACAGCAGGAATATTTTCCTCAAACTGGCCGTTATAGATATTATAAAAAGCTTCCGCTAACTGCTGATTTGTTAGCTGGGCAGCCTTAAGTCCTACTCTGTTAAGCTGTCTAATGACTTGGTCCCTTCGTGGTAAAAGTATGGTTTTGATTTTTTGTTCCAAGCTTATCTTTGTAGGAGTGAGTCCGAGTTCCAATCTGTAAAGCGGTATGATTAGATAAAACTTTTTATCCAATACCTCATTTTCCTTAATAGTGGTTTGAATAAATTGTCTGTAATTTGCCATCATTTTAGAGAGCATCGGGTTAGTCTGAGCCTGTTGGGCTCTGTCCAAGAGAGTTAAATAAGAACTAATGTTTAATCTTTCCGAATAAATTACAATTTGAATACTAAAGCTTAAGGAATTCAGCATTTGGGCAAAAGCGGAAATAATGGCGATCTGTTCTCTGTCAGATAACAGTCCAAAATTGACAGCAGAAACTTGTAAAATCAAAGCCCCTCCGCCATTTTTTAACATGATAATATCTTCCCTGATATCAGATATTAATAAATGTTGCTGTGTTGTATTCATGTTATTTTGACGTTATTAGCAAAGGCGGCAAAACTTGCCCGTTCAATTCAATTTGCAAAACATCAAAGCTAAAGTTGTCTTTCTCGAGTTCTAAAGTATAGGTGCTGTTAGGCAAGGGAGTTGAGCCGGTAAATTGACCAAGTTTGTTTGTCTTCAGAGCCCTGACCGGCAGACCTTCTTTATCGTAAATTACTGTGACCGTTCCTTCTAAATAATTTCCTGTCTTGTCTTTGACTACACCATTGATAATGTTGGGAAAAGAAGTCAAAGTCGCCTGTATCTGCTTAGGTTTAGCAGACATCACCACTCTGATTTTCTCTTTTAGTTTGGTCGGAGGTACAGCCGCCAGGTTTATCTGATCTCGTTTAGTCACCTCATCCAGTTGTTGTCGGATATTTGAGGCTTGGCTGACTAAAATTTGTAAATCAGCAATAATTTTGTTCACTTGCCCGCTGTAGTCTATGGGAATTGCGGCCGGTTGGCTGGCCTCAGCCTTAATTTGATTTAAGGCTCTTTCGGTTTGGATAATTCTAACCTGCAAATTTTGGGCCTGGCGGGCCAAATCCACGGTTTTCCCCAGTTCGGCAGGAGTGGGCAGATCAGACGATGCTGTAGTCAAGTCAGACTTGGCGGTAGTCGGTAGTCGGCTCGCCTCGCGAAGCCACGCCAAGGGCGGGCGAAGCGGGTAGTCGGTAGGCATTTGTGTTTGCATCGGCTGCAAGCCGGACAAATACGTTACTAATCTGCTGGCAAACAGCGGGTCGTCTCTAAATGTTTTTCTATTCTTAACCCAGACTCTTTTAGTTGGAGAATAAACCGCCTTTAAAAAGGCTTTTAACCAGTAATCTAAGGGCCTTGAAGCAATTGGCATAAATGCAAAAGCAATCCCCAGTAAGGCTGAAGTTATCAGAACCGGCCAGGCAATTAGAGGATAATAAGGGACTCCCCAGATAAACAGTAAGTAGGCAATAGTTGAACCAGCAGCAAGGTATAAAAACTGTTTTAATGTCATATCTCCTACCAGATGAAACTGGAAAGTAGTGACATTTTGCGGGATAGGATGTGGTTCCATAATTTGCAAAGCATACCTCGTGAAAAAACTATAGTCTAGGGGTACAAAATAAGTCATTTAAGCACAAATTAGGACTAAGTAGGTTAAAAGCATCAGTTAGTCAGTCAAAAATAATTATTGACAAGTATTTGGTGTTGTTTTAATCTGTTATCTACAAATTAAAAAGGATTGACTGGTTCAGATCAGTCATAATCAGGGGAAGATAGCGTAACTCTATCACTATGCCGTAACCGTTACAGTCGGGCTGCCTGAGTCCTTATAAATCCTGAGCGGAGTCCTGAGCGCGATCGAAGGACGAAGTCGAAGGACTCTTCGAGTCAAAGAGTAAAGCTTTTTGCGCCCTTCGGAGAGAAGGGTTTTTTAATGCTTATGAAGAAAACACCGGAGATATGTATAGCTGTAGATAAATCCCCATTTTCTAAAAAAGAAGATTCTGATACAGCTAGTGGAACAATAAATAAATTTTTACAACTAGATTCTCAGAGTGGTAGATTAGAGTCTGGCACAAAACTTGATAACATGGTAACTATAATTGATTTTCAGCAATCCAACCGTATTTCGGTCACTACAGAAGCCCACAAGTCCCGGTATAAACCAGTGGAGTTGGCACCAAATCTAGATACAAACTTTATTCCCAAATGGGACACATTGATGGAGATGGGACGCCTGGTAGATGATATAAATGCAGGTCTAGCAGAAGGTAAAAGTATTGTTGATGCTGTTGGTAAGTCTGCCCAAGAGTTAGAGATGAATATCAGATCTTATAACTCCGAGATTATCAAATCCAAAGCAGTTCTGCCCCACTTAAACAGATTTGCCCAAGTTGAGAGTGTAACAAGAATAGTAGGGAATAATGGCAGGCTGTTCGTTGATGCTATAAGTGCAAAGGAAAGAAAAGGTGCTGTATTAGAGGCTTCAAGGGTTATTGAAGATTCCTTAATTGCGGCTGAAAATAATTCATTTGCAGTTTTGATGAGTCCTGATGGTTGGCATGGTTTTACAGATAAAAACGGCAGAGAAGTTTCTCCTCATCTTAATACTCAGGTATTGGTGTTTTGGAAAGATCCGAACGGGCGGTTGAAAGGGCTAACATTTCATATTGACTTAGAGTACGACAAAGCTAGAGAAGTGATGCTAAGTTTAGGGGTCTCACAAGAAGCTTTGGAAGGAAAAACGGAAAAAGATAGGTTGGTAAATATGGTCAAAAATCCTGCCCTCCTTTCCTTGCCACAGGCATACTCGAATGTTTTTGAATACGTCTTAGATAAAATTTTAGCTGCAAGAGGGAACAGAGATTTTAGACTTTTGCAACAAGATGGAAGCGTGGAGATAAGACCGGTTGCAGATGTCAGAAGGGATATTGCCAGGTTTGACCAGTTACTGCTGGGTAGCCGGAAAGAGGAAGAGCATATTGCCGGACTGATAAATTATAATTTGTCAAAGGCCAGTAACATCCAAGACCGATCTATCCAGCAGCAGATAATTTATAAAATAGAGAAGACCATACTATTTCTTACCAGGGTATATCTTAAAGAAAGCGGCAAGCTGCCTGTTTTACAGCAAGATGATAATTTTGCCCTAGAAAGGGCTTATTTAAAAACTAGAGCAGGTTGCCCTCCGGGAGGAACTTTTTCTTTAAGAGGCATCAGTTTGGGTTCCTCTATTCTGTCAGAAAGTACTACTTCCTTCCCAGGAGGTATAAC
>MFCX01000038.1:0-1192 GCA_001777055.1 Candidatus Daviesbacteria bacterium RIFCSPHIGHO2_02_FULL_39_12
ATAGTATTGGTAAAATCTATTTGAGGGTACTATATCAACTATAATTGTCATGGTTTTATCTTAGGATTTTTTCTAGGGAGTCCCCAAAGATAATAATCGTGATTTACAGAAAGATCTTTTGGCCCTTTTACATTTTTTTTCGTATTCTGCGAGTTCAAGCAATACTTCTACGCCATTTTTTCTTTCTTGTTTTTCTGCCTCAACTCGGCTATAATTCTCCAATATGCCGGCACGCCAAGAAGCGTTAAGAATATCTAAAACAGATAGTAGTTTGAATGGCTATGCGCTGGATGGGTTTGATCAAGTTAAATCAACAATTGCTGTTATAAACATGCACGAAGTTAGTGAAACGGAACTGTTAACCCACTGGCAGGAAATACACTTGGTAGAAATAATAAATATGGGAAATGCTGCCCAATTTATAGTAAAAGAGCTTTCTGCCGGACCACTGAAAACAGGTTTTATTAGATGCCCTGTTACCACCACTGAGATTGCTACTCCCTCGCCTTTATTCGGGCTTGGCAAATACCTGGAAGCTGTTAACCAAGAACTGGAAAAACCTATTGTCGCCGGCGGCGATGAGATAAGAAAAATCGTAATTGGATATAAAATTACTTCTCCTATTCCCCAATCCGAAATAAACAATCCTGAACTTATAGAACAGATTAACGACGGCGAAGAAGCGCGAAAAAAAATTATCGAAGCTAATCTTCGTCTTGTTATCTTTGTTGCTAAAAATTATTTAGGCAGAGGGTTAGCTTTTTCAGATCTTATTCAAGAAGGAAATCTTGGCTTATGGCACGCGGTTAAAAAATTTGAGTGGCAGAAGGGATTTAGATTTTCTACTTACGCAATCTGGTGGATAAAGCAAGCAATCGGACGGGCAATTGCCGATCAAAGACAAACTATCAGAGTTCCTGCACGCATGGTTCAGTCAATTAACAATGTTTTAAGAACCGAAAGAGAACTTATTCAAGAGTTAGGCCGCGACCCGACAAAAGAAGAAATAGCAAAAGAATTGGAAATTCCGGTAAAAAAAGTTGGAGAATTATTTAGGGCGCTAAAAATCGGAACATTAGCCAGTCTCGATGCCCCAGCCGGAGAAGGAATGGAAGATGCAACGCTTGGAGATATTGTCGAAGACAAAAATTTAGAAGACCCGGCAGAAGCTGCAATTAAAAACGAATTGGGA
>MFCX01000038.1:1208-14468 GCA_001777055.1 Candidatus Daviesbacteria bacterium RIFCSPHIGHO2_02_FULL_39_12
AAGTATGGTTTACTAGACGGAAGAGAAAGAACAATTGCTGAGATCGGCAAAGAGCTTGAATTATCTCGGCAAAGAATTAGTCAAATAGAGGCAAAGGCGCTTGAAAAACTTCGCGGAGCATCCCAACCCAAAAAACTCAGGGATTATTTAGATTAGAATTGTATCCACTCAATATCACAGGATGAGGTATATTGTTTCTGCTCAAGTTTGGCTTTTGATAAAGGGTACTGTACAAATTCCTGGGTCCATCATACAAGTTACCCTTGCAACCCATACTCTAACAGCCTATTAACGCTGTGAGCAGCTATCTTACCTTGCACAATAGTTAAGCCTAAAGTGTGTCAAAGTAGCGGTATCTCACTGCCTGCTTACAAATCCAAGGGTATTATTGACCAATTACTTATTACCAACAAACGCACTCCCATGGGCAACATGCCAACCATCGACAAGGAATAGCTCCGAAGGATCATCCCGACCTGCAACAGCAGCATGGACCCTAGAAAGGTTATCTAAAGCCCTTGCAAAGTAATTTCTAAATAATGCTTTATCAGTTGCTACCTTGTAAACTCTGTCTCCCTGTGCGTATCCTGTTGATGGAAGCATAACTACTCTAGCATCGGGAAATTCAACTTGTAACCGTTGGGAGTAACCTTCAATCATTTGTAATTGAACTAGCAGGATCTCTATTTTCTCTAAGTTTCTGTGCTTCCTCAAAACCTCTTTCAATCATATAGTTTGGATACTATCAGATTATAGGACAGTTGTCAAATTTTAATTGTACGCTGTCCAGGACATACTATACACTTTTTCTGCCTTAACTTGAACATTATCTACTGCAAGGTCTTGCAGTAACTTTGGTACTTTGGCTAAGCGGTTATTTTTGTCTTTCATGGCAGTAATTTAATTAAACCACACTTTTATCTTTTAAGCCCCTCTATAAAATTATTTAAGTCCACTCTGTCTATTCTGATAAACTTACCACCTAACCTGACTGCTCTTAATTTTCCACTTCTAACATACCGCCTAACACTCTCTGGGTCTACCTTAAGTAGCTTTGCCACTTCTTCTGTGGTATAGAAACGTTGCTCAGGACTTAATTCAGCTACACTTATCCTCTCCGGCTCAATCGCCTCAAGGTAAATGTCCAGGGAGCGGTCAACTGCTTCGTAAATTAGATTGTAGAAATCATCCAAGCCATTTCCTTTTTGAGCCCTTTCTAAAGAGTTTATATAAGCTAACCTATCTTCTTTGCGGATGATGGCGGGCGGGTATCCCTCTTGCATTAAAAGTAGGTTCATTAAAAGGCGTGAAGTCCTACCATTACCATCTGAAAACGGATGAATACTTACTAACTTATAATGGGCAGCGGCAGCGATTTTGGCTATATGGTCAGAATTATCGCTTACCAGCCATTTTACAAACTCTTGCATAAGGTCTGGAACTTTAACAGGGTTGGGTAAGACTACATCTGTTTCTGTAAGTCTTGCATGTTGCGTCCTATACCTACCTGCACTACCTGCTTCAATTTTGTTTAAGATCAACCTGTGGATATTCATAATATCATCTTCGGTTATATCCTGCCTTTCCTTACCAACTAGAGTTTTAACATAATCTAACGCCTCAACATGGTTAGTCGCTTCTAAATGCTCTGTTAAGCTCTTACCTTGTACTGTAATACCCTTTTCTACTACTAAGGCTGTTTCTGCCCGAGTAAGGGTATTACCTTCTATGGCATTAGAAGTATAGGTCAACTCAACCTTAAACCAATCATCAAGATTTTTGACCAGTTCTGGCGGTAATGGTCTAAAGCTATCTAGTTTTTGTTTTTTACTAGTAAGTAATAGTAATTTGTTATCCATAAAGCTATATTACACTACTTAACACTACATGTCAAGTATCATAAGAAACCATTGTAGTATAGAATAGCCATCTACGACTTATTTGCTGATTTTAGGCTGCATTGTCACATCATCCCACTTGTGGCGGGAGTTGCCTGGTATACTTAAGTCAATGATTCACATCCTGCTCTTTTTATGAGAAAGATTGGAAAAAGGTTGTTAAAAAACTATGAATAAAAAAATATCTTCTGTCGGCAATTTATCAATGGTTATCAACCAAAGTCAAATTAATGTCGCAAAAATAAATAGTCAGGATTATATTTGTTTAACCGATATGGCAAAAAGCGCTGGCGCGGAAAGAGCGCTTCATAGCTGGTTGCGGACTAAAAATACCATAGACTTTTTAGGCTTCTGGGAACAACTTAACAATCCAGAATTTAAAGTACACGAATTCGTGTACTTTAAAAATAATGCAGGGGCAAACAGTTTCAATCCGTCAATTATTGAATGGATTGAAAAAACGAACGCAAAAGGAATTGTTTCAAAACGAGGCCGCTATGGAGGCACTTATGCGCATAAGGATATTGCTTTCGAATTTGGTACATGGCTTAGTCCTGAATTTAAGCTACTTATTATTACAGAATTCCAACGTTTAAAGGCAAAAGAGCAAAAGTTGGATATGAACGAATTGAAGAAGCAGAATATCCGAGAAAAACTATTCAGTCAATTGTCATTTCTGTTTACTTTTCTGTCATTCCCGCGAAAGCCTTCGGCTCTGAGGCTCAGGCTCGAAGAGCGGGAATCCAGTAAATTATTTGTATAGATTCCCAGTCAAGCTGGGAATGACAATAAGATCAGGTCGGGAATGAAAAAAGGATATGTCTAAAGTATATTATGTTTACATATTAGCAAGTAAAAGAAATGGTACTTTATACATAGGAATAACAAATAATTTAGAGAGAAGAATATATGAGCACAAAAATCATTTAATCAAGGGGTTTACTGAAAAGTATAATGTAAATATGCTTGTATGTCATGAACAAACAAATAATGTTGAAGCGGCGCTGCTTAGGGAGAAACAACTTAAGAGATGGAATCGAAAATGGAAGTTGGCGCTAATTGAAAAAGACAATCCTAATTGGAATGATTTAGTAAATAACTGGATCCCCGATCTAGTCGGGGATGACAAGGAGTAAAGGTAACGCCAGAAAAGAACTTGAACAAAAAACCGGTAAAAAAGTTGTTTCGGGAGAAAATTTTAAGCTGCCAGGGGAAAACATATCTAAAAAGCTACTTTAAGCTTATTTGCTACAGGTATCTTTTTTATTAGTTAAGACTAAACGTTAACAAGCCCTTATAAATAATCTATTATAAAAATAATGTTAGATCCTGTAAAGAACGCCAAAACTGTTGGTTTTCTTTTAATCATTGTTGGGGCAATATATGGAATTGGGTTGTTAGGACTATTGGGACTATTTTTTGCTATATTTTTCGCTTCACAAGGAGAACAGATTTCTACCGGTTCTGTTATTTCATTGGTTATAACTGCACTATTATTCTTCTGGTTTTATTCTGCACGAAATAAATTTACTTAGTTCAACTAAAACTGTTCTTTTGTAGATCATAGATTATGTCATCTTGACATACAATTATTTCTGTTGTATTATACAAAATATGTTTAACACTGTATCTGCAAGGCAAATTCAAAGGGAATATAAAAGAGTTTTAGAGAGGGCTAATAGGTCTAAAAAGCCTATCGTGGTTATGGCCAATAATAAACCCTTAGGGGCAGTTGTTGGTTTAAATATTTTAGAAAAACTTCAGCTAGAAGCTGCATATAATAAGGCTTTAGAAGACTATAAAGCGGGTAAAACAAAAACAATTTCTACAATGGAAGAGTTAGAGGCTGATTTTGAAGAAATGAGAAAAGAAGCTGCTGCTTAAGACATGATACAGATCAAGTATTCTGTAAAATATCTTTCTGAACGAAAAAAGTTTTTGAAGAATAATTCAAAACTTCTTAACAAGACAATAAAAACAATAAAAATTTTTGCCAAGAATCCTCAGTATCCAGGTCTAAAATTAGAAAAATTGAGAGGGTATTCTATTTGGACTATAAGAATTGATAAAGGAAATAGAATTTTCTTAACTTGGATTAATACCTCTACGGCACTTTTTATAGATATAGGCAAACACGATAAATATAGAAAATATTGAGAAGAATTAAGGAATGCAACCTAGTATACAATGTTAAAATCTGGACAATTTGTTTTTGCCCATCTTAAGTAATCTTTGTTGTTGCACGTTTGCTGCTGAGAATCAAAATTAAGAGGCGGCATGCAATTGAGCGTATTACGCTCTAGACAAGTATAAGATTGTACAAATGTAAAAGTAGAAAGGATTTTATCAATTACCCTTTTTGTCGTACCAGAAGTTTCTGCGCTTTCTGAATTAAAGTAAAAAGTATAAACGAAATTTTTTGTCGCCATTTGGATTTCTTGATGCGACTGATGTCCTATAGCTATATAGTATACTCCTTTTATTACTCCGCTTTGATAGTCTTTGATATCTTCATATGTTACTGAATAAGGACCTGGGGGAGGTTTATAAGATAATATCTCTGCTTTTACTTGCTCAGTTGTTACATTTCTTTTATTCTTCCATACACCAATTGAAAGAGTAAACGCGTCTGACCCTCCGTCTGGGTATATCGAAGAATAAGGATGATCTACTCTTACCTCTGCGACTGTATCTGCAAATAATGTTTCTGCAAAAATCTTTACCTCACCCTTGTTTATACTTGCTGGATACTTAAATAAAAACATACCCTTCGGATCGGTGTAAATCTTCCACCCTGCTGTTTCGTCCGAAGTAGGAGTTAGCGAAGGTACTGGGTTAATAGTTGGCGCAGGTGTTGGGCTAATTGATGATTTTTGCACAGAAGAAAAGAGATAAACTCCGCCATATAACAGAATAACGACAATTAGATATATTATTGCTAATTTCTTCCAGCTCCTCTTTATAGAGCTTCTCTGCGAAAATTGCTCTGGAGGATTTTGTGCTTCAGCAGAAGAAGATGATTGCGGTTGATTATCCATCAAATACAGTATTGCGCTCAAAAAATAAGTTTGTCAAATAAGTTTTTACTTAATCCTTACAGTCTTCTTGTTGTTGTTTTACCGGCAGAGGTTAAACTTTATAGTTAATTATGATAATAACTTTTGTTTTATTTCTTATTCTGCTGCTTGGAATGGAGTTTTTATTTTTTTCCTTAACCTATCTTTATTCCCTATACAAACAAAAACAGGAAAAAAGAAAAATTTATATGAAAACAGCTAAAAATACAGAGTTTATGCCAGTAAAAGACGGGTATGAATTGTGGATTATGGTTGGCATTATTATGGTCTTAACCTTTGCCTTTAAATTTATTACGCTAAGATGAGTTAAAACCAGCCGCTCTTTTTCTTCTTTGAGTCCGGGGATACGAGGCGGAGGGTTG
The DNA here is from genome assembly GCA_001777055.1 of Candidatus Daviesbacteria bacterium RIFCSPHIGHO2_02_FULL_39_12. Lineage (GTDB taxonomy): Bacteria > Patescibacteriota > Microgenomatia > Daviesbacterales > UBA10151 > 2-02-FULL-38-15. The sequence goes on from MFCX01000038.1 coordinate 6,546, forward strand.
GCTGGCGGCATTGTCGGCAACCCCACTCTTTCTAATTCTTACTGGTCTAACAGCTCAATAGCAAGCTGTAATTTAAATATGGGCCTTTACTGCTTTGAGCAGTAAAATGAATTGGCTTCTTCGAGTGTAGGTTGATCTTTACAAATTTGCGCAGATTTGTAATAATATATTTACACTAATAGAAATTATGAAAAAGCGGGTTTTATATTATGAATTAGTAAAGTATTTATCTCATAAAAACGCACTTCTTATTACCGGTATGCGGCAGGTTGGGAAAACTACTCTCATGCGTCAAATATTTGAGGAAGTAAAGGAGCCTAAATTGTGGTTTGATTTTGACAATCCGCTGGACCAAAAGATTTTTGAAGATGAAGATTATAAGGTAATCTATAAAAGGCTCGACGATATGGGGAAAAAATCGGGTAAATTGTCTGTATTTATTGATGAGATTCAAAATTTCCCCGAAATTACAAAAGTTATCAAATATCTTATTGACCATCATGGCGTTAAATTTTATTTAACAGGGTCTTCCAGCTTTTATCTTAAAAATCTATTTCCTGAATCGTTATCAGGACGTAAATTCTTGTATGAATTACCTCCTTTAGGTTTTTCCGAATATCTTTATTTTAAGGACGTTATCTCTTTAAAAGAAGTTCAAAGCTTGATAGCTTACGCTATTAAGAAAAACAGTATTTTTACTCATAAAACGCGTATTGCTGAATACGAGGATTTTTTAACCTACGGCGGTTTTCCAGAGGTAGTAACTACAGAAGACAAGGATACTAAAATAATGGTTTTGAAAAATATCTTTGCCTCGTTTTTTGAGAAAGATATTAAGATTCTATCTGATTATTCAGACATTAGAGAGCTTCGGGATATGATTTTACTTTTGGTACCCAGGGTTGGGTCAATGCTTGATGTAACACGCCTGTCAAGCGAGCTTGGAATAGACAGGGTAAAAATATATAGATTTCTAGAATTCTTACAAGGAACGTTCTTTATCAGGCTACTTCCAAAATTTAGTAAAAGTATCGATCGAGCTGTAGCTGGAGGAAAAAAAGTTTATTTTACCGACACAGGACTTTTAAATGTGATTGGAAAGGTAGGTGAAGCTCAAATATTTGAAAATGCTGTTATTAACCAACTTAGCGGATTTGGCAAGGTAAGCTTTTTAAACATTCGCAATACTGCTGAAATAGATGCTATCTTAGATAAAGATATGTCATTTGAGATAAAGTTAACAGGGACTCAGCAAGATCTCTTAAAACTTTCAGAATTATCATCGGAACTTGAGATATCTCAATCTTTTTTGATCTCAAAAAGGTTTCAGAATAGGCAAGGCTTTTTATCACCGGTAATATTTTAGCGTTAAAGCCATAAAACCCTAGGTGTAGTCTCAGTTCCACCTCGGAGGTAGGACTTGTGTAAAAGGGAAATTTAGTGTAAACTTGGTCTCTGCGTTATCGTTGATACCAATCTTTAGCCCTTTGTGATAAGGACAACATGTTGTCAAGACTTGGTCCTCCTAAAAAGGATTCCTCCTTTACCCATCTATCAAGTTGGCGAAAAACTCTTGTTTCTACTCTTTCCACTGAGAAACCGGCTGTAGCTAATTCCCAGCAAATTCTTAGCATGCCAAAAAAATGCGGTATATTGGCATAGAATACAGTGAATTCATCTAAACCCCGATCTTGAATCAAATAATGGAAAAATGCTGCATCTTGAAGTTTGTCTCCCTCATCCGGATACCGAATAATGCGAGAGGCCGGTAAGAAGATTCCTGCATGTGTGGTGGAACGCTTAAGAAATCCGGTTACCTCAGAAGGATCTCCGTTGCATTGAATAACAACTCTCCCTAATTCAGCAAAAGCTTCCCGACCGGCAATATTGTAATGTTGAATTTCATCAGAAATAGACTGATGGTCAAAAGCGTGTCCTAACTCGTGACCGAAAGCAGCTTTAACACCATCGGGGGTCATCCTTTCGGCTTGACGAAGACTATCGGAATAAATTTTTAAAACCCTTTCTTGATAAATCCATCTTCAAAACCTTGGCCAAAATAACGGGAAAATGCTCTATCAGCTTCCAAAAAATGATTGAACAGTTGCTCGGCAACGGGTTCATCAGAGACGATTTCAATCCCTTTCAAAGAAAGCCAATCAGAATATTGATATTCTCCCATATAGTCTCTTCTCCTAAATTAAGGCTTTTTAAACACACCGACAAATATCTTTCTGTCATAAATTTCCCGTCCGGGAGTTAAATTCGGATGAGAATAACTATAGACTTCTACCTGTCTCCCCTCAACTATGAAAGAGACTTGTACCAAACCTGCCGCTTTCGCTATTTCAGAAAAGGTCTGAAATGTTGTTTCAAACGGGTATACTTTATCAGGTAACATAGCGCTAATAATAGCTCCAGATCTTATTCCTCTTCCAAACTCATTTAAGGCTTTTTCGACTGCCTCACGAGGTGCGGAGTGAACCATGGCAAACTGTGCCATATCAATTTGGCCGGCGAATTCTTCCGCAGCCTCCTCCATTCCGTTTGACCGGGTTACTACATCAGCATTACTTACTGTTTCTCCAACTCTTTTACCATCATAAACGGCGACGGAACGAATAAGACTGGCAACGAACGGACTTCTATCAGCATAAATACTCTTTGGAAATCTCAAATAACTTGATAATACCGCTGCCGTAGCAGCGCCCGGCCCTGCCACGAAAAGAGTTTTGGGTCTATCTATAGGAAATACAAGTGTTTGAGCGGGCTTTGTTAATGAAGAACGCAGTTGATATAACACACTGTCACTTCTTACATCTTGCGGGGTTAAATCCGTTGAAGCAAGCATCCTAAATCCTCTTTTTACTGCATTTACATCACACATTGCCACAAGCTGGCCTGCATTTTCTGCAACGCGTCCTGCTATATCTTGAGGAAAGCGTGAAAACGTTTGAACTAACAGACTCTCTCTCGGATTTGGATATTGTAAAATCGCTTCATGCGCTTGTCCAACCCGGGTAAGAATTAGCGTATTAACTGCTTGTATATTACCCATTCTCGCTTGAACATTAAGCAGCATTTCATCTTGATGAGAAAGAACCCCGCTTGCAAGCAATAGCCTTCTTAATTCAGCCGAATTCCTTGTGAAGTATGCAATAGTTTCAGTTGCAACAAAATTTTCAAAGTTTTTTGTTCCAAGCGGCATCTCAAATAATTCCTGGGTTCCGGTTGGACCTGCATAATATCCAAGCACCCCTACAGCTATTCCAATTGGAGCAATTGCTCGTATTCTTTTATCTCCACCAAATCTGATGAATTCATCCTTGACATATTATCTGCATCTTGGGAAGTGAGACTGTGCCAGCGGTTTTCTTCCGCCATTATCCATATAGGGCTGTACGAAGGTTCGGCGGCTCTCGCTGCAGCCCTACTCCAATCATTGCTAAAAAATCACCCTTTTGTAGACGGCAACAAACGTACAGCATTAACATCTGCTGGCATTTTTCTTAGAAAAAACGGTTATAAACTAGCCAACAATCATCAACAAGAGGTGGAATTTGCAATAAAAGTTGATAATGGAAATCTGACGGTCGAGCAAATCTTTAAGTGGCTAAAGGAACATTCTGTTAAGAAATAGCGCGAATTTTGCAGTTGTGTCTAAAAAATAATCAGATATAATTGAGGTGTGAAAAATCCGGAAATTCCCTTATCGCAAACAGAACTCTCGGCTGATTTAAGAAGCCAGCATGAAGAGTATCGCAGGTCGGATTATGACGGCCATAATCGCCACCCCTCTCCTACAAGTATGAGAACACTGCATTTTAGAAGTTCCCGGAGAAAATGGAACCAGGGGATGAATAGATTAGTAAAATATTGGCAAAGGGAAATTTAGTGTAAACATATTTCTTTATGATAAAAGTTATTTTAGGGATAGAGACTAGTTGTGACGAGACGGGCGCTGCGGTTTTGGAGAGAAAAAACGGGCGTATACAAATTTTATCCAATGTGGTGGCATCCAGCGCACAGCTACAAGCCAAATATGGCGGTATAATTCCGGAACAGGCAGCCAGAGAACAGCTTAAATCTATAATTCCTGTTATAGAAGAATCCCTTCGACTCGCTTCGCTCGCTCAGGGCAGTTCTATCGAATTGGATGCAATTGCGGTAACCCAAGGTCCAGGGTTAATTGGTTCACTTTTAGTAGGAGTAGAAACAGCTAAAGTTTTAAGCCTAGTTTGGAATAAACCCTTAATTGCTGTTAATCATTTGATTGGCCACTTTTATGCAAATTGGATTACAGATCACCTTCCAGGAGTCAGAGCCCACCTAGAAGGTGTAATTCCCCAATTCCCCTGTATTGGTCTGCTTGTTTCCGGCGGGCATACTGATTTGGTTTTATTTCAAGATCATGGCAAGTATGAATATTTAGGAGGAACCAGGGATGATGCAGCCGGAGAATGTTTTGATAAATGCGCAAGGTTACTAGGCTTACCTTATCCCGGAGGTCCGGCCATTGCCGCTGAAGCGGCAAAGTTAAAAGTTAAAAGTGAAAACCTGCCTGCTGGCAAGGCAGGGTTAAAAGTGAAATTACCAAGACCAATGTTAGAAAAAGGAGATTTTTCCGCCAAAGGCGGACCAGCCTATGGCTGGGATTTTTCTTTTAGCGGACTAAAAACCGCAGTTTTACGTGAAGTTGAACACTTAAAAATCACCCAGCAATTTAGCAACCTAACAATTCAACAATTGTCTTATGAAATTCAACAAGCTATTGCAGATGTCCTAGTAGAAAAGACTGTCAAGGCAGCCCAAAAATATAAGATTGAACAAATTATGGTAGCTGGTGGTGTTGCTGCTAATCAACAACTGATTAAGGATTTACGATTTAAGATTAAAGATTTAAGATTAAAAACAAAGCTGCATGTTCCACCCCCCAACCTTTGTACAGACAATGCAGCCATGATTGCTGCAGCAGCTTTTTTTCAGAAGGAAACAGCAAATCCTTTAAACCTTCAAGCCAACCCCAATTTGTCATTGTAACTATACCGGATAATTGACTTACTGCCAATTATGGCTTATAATATTTAATCATGTCTGAGATTTTAAAAACAACCATTTCTTCTTCAAAATTTATCTAAGTCCAATCTTCCAGACACCTTTTTCTCAGAAAACCGGTATAATTATAGCATAAGCCAAAATTTGTCAAAGAGTCTGAACTGTTACTTGATTTTAGTTAAGACTGGGATTATACTCTAGGTTATGTATGAATCTACGGCAGAAAGGTATAAACCGCCTGCATCTCTTATTGATTGCGATTTAGCCTGGTTTGCCTGGGATAGTGCAGTAAGAATACTGCAAGAAGGATCAAACCCGTTTACAAATACTTTAGGAGAAACTCAAGAAGCCTATCGCCAGGCTCGAAGACTAGCCAGATGCCACCGGGGCAGGAATTGTTTTCATCCTTGGCATATTAATCCTTTACTATCAACTTTAGGTTATGGTAGTGACTCTGAAATACGTTTTAATGAGAAAGGATTTTGTTTTATCTTTGCAGAACACCCTTTACCCTCCCCAAATTTACTCTAGTGAAATACTGACTATGGATAAGATATACGATCAAACTAAGATTGAACAAAAGTGGTATAAATTTTGGGAAGAAGAGGGATTTTTTAAAGCAGACCCTGACTCTTCCAAACCCGCCTATGGCTTACTGATCCCCCCGCCTAATTTAACCGGTTCCCCTCATTTAGGCCATGCTATGCAACATGCTATTTTAGACGCTGTTGCCAGATTTAAAAGAATACAGGGCTTTGATGTATTGCTTTTGCCGGGAGTTGACCATGCCGGTATTCAGTTTGAAGGAACTTTGAATAAATTATTAGAAAAAGAGGGTACTTCCAGACAAAAATTGGGTAGAGAAGAATGGTTAAAAAGAGCCTGGCAATTTAAGGAGGAGATTTATAAAACTTTTCATGATACCTGGACAGTATTTGGTTTATCTGCTGACTGGTCCAGGGAAGTTTTTACTTTGGAACCAAAAGTGCAAAGAGCGGTTTTAGAAGAATTTAAAAGCTTTTGGGAGCAAAATTTGCTTTATAAAGGAGCTTACATTGTCCAGTGGTGCCCCAAAGACCAAACAGCCATTGAAGATGTGGAAATGGAATATGAAGAAAGAAAAGATAAGCTTTACTATTTGCAGTATGGACCTCTAATCATTGCCACTACCCGTCCTGAAACTAAGTTTGGTGATACGGCCATGGCTGTAAATCCCAATGATAAAAGATATGAGCAGTTTGTCGGCAAAGAGTTTGAAATTAAAACCTTAAATGGACCAAGAAAGATGAAGGTGATTGCTGATAAGGCAATTGACCCCAAGTTTGGCACAGGAGCTGAAAAAGTGACACCAGGACATGACATTTTAGATTATGAAATCAGCAAAAGGCATAATTTAGAAATTATCCATGTAATTGATAAAAGCGGCAGATTAACCAAAGTCGCCGGCAAATATGCCGGTATGAAATTCCAAGAAGCCAGAGCTGCCATGATCCCTGAGTTAAAAGAAAAAGGGATTTTGATTAAAGAAGAAGATTATGTACATTCTGTACCGGTTTGCGAAAGATGCAAAACCACTGTTGAACCGATTATTTCCGAGGAGTGGTTTGTCAAAATGAAACCTTTGACTCAAAAAGCTTTAAAGCGTATGAACGAAATTAATTTCGTCCCCAAAAACTACAAAAAAATCCTCTCTGACTGGATGAAGGAAATTCACGATTGGACTATCTCCCGTTCTCTCTGGTGGGGACACAGAATTCCTGTCTGGTATTGCCAAAAATGCAATCCCAACCACTTGGTAGGTAAAGATAAGGACATGATTATTTCTCTAGAGAAACCAGGCAAAAATTGCCAAACTTGCGGCCAAAAACACTGGGTACAAGACGAACAGGTTTTAGATACCTGGTTTTCATCCGGGCTTTGGCCAATGGCAACTTTAGGCTGGCCACAACAATCTAAAGAATTTGAAAAATATTATCCCTGGCAGTTTGAATTATCTGCTCCGGAAATAAAATATTTATGGATTGCCAGAATGATTATGCTTGGGCTTCATTTTACTAATAAGATTCCTTTTGAAAATATGTTTTTCCACGGCATGATCAGGGATTTGCAGGGCAGAAAGTTTTCCAAATCTTTGGGCAATGGCATAGATCCTAATAAGTTAAGAAACCAATGGGGCACTGATTCAACCAGAATGGCTTTGTATACTTATTCCGCTCCCGGCCGGGATGGCCGGGCTTCCCGCCAGACCATGGATGAAAGGTGTAAAAATTTTAGAAACTTCGGCACTAAACTGCGAAATATCGCCAGATTCATCATTGAACTAAAACCGAGCGAAGCGAGTCCTGAACTTGATTCAGGATTTATACAAAAAAAGCCATGGATCCCCGATCAAGTCGGGGATGACAAGCTACATCCTGATGATAAAAAAATCCTGGATCAATTAAATAAAACTATTCAAGAAGTCACCAAAAATTTAGAAGGTTTTAATCTACATCTGGCTATAGAGAAACTTTATGAATTCATTTGGCATCAGTTTGCGGATAAATATATTGAATCCGCTAAAAACAGGAGGACTGAGGCTCAACCGATTTTGGAATATGTATTTAAAACTTCTTTGGAGCTTTTGCACCCTTTTATGCCTTTCATAACTGAGGAATTATGGCAAAAACTACCTCACAGGGGTAAAAGTATCATGGCCACCTCTTGGCCAAGTACTAAGTGAACATTCCTTCCACTCAAGTGCGTAAGTCCTGAAATAATATCTTCAGTGAAATTTCTCTGTCAAGTACCCTTTTCTTTAGACAGTTTGTCTCTACTCTCCCTAAACGCTGCTGGGCTCATCTTTAAACTGCTGTGAATCCTTTGGTT